>JAZNNZ010000152.1:0-7857 GCA_045580525.1 Acutalibacteraceae bacterium | reverse complement strand
CGTTTAATTAGCGGAAGTTTTACTTTATCAATATCTACGTCAACATATTTACCAACCGATAGGCTTTCAACCGCTTTACCGTTAAACTCAATCTCGGTATTTTTTAGGTTTTCAAGCGCTAAAAAGCTTTCGGTAACCATTACTTCAGAATTAATGGTGTATTTTAATTTTAAGATATGTTCTTCTTTGGGTTCTTCACCCGCATAAATCCACGGTTGACAACCCGACGCGCCTTCAAGTGAATAGCCTAAAGAAAGCTTTGCGGCATCGTGAATGCGAAGTGATTCTTCTTTTTTATTCCACTCTCCGTCATCAATAGCCCATTCAGCCTGGTCTAACATAAACACGTTAGGTTCTGAAAGTGAAAACTCAACACGTGAAGCAACGGGGATATCAGAAACTACCGTTTCTTCTGTTTTTTCTGCTACGGTAGCACCCATACCCTCTTCTAATCTTAAAAGCAGACTTGAATGGGTATAACAGTTCCACTCAATCACGGTTTTACCGTTTTCATATGAGCATTTAATTGGGTAAATTTCACCCGTTAAGGTATTTAGCTCTGTTGGAGCATATTCACCCTTAATTTTAATTACGTAATATTCCTTTTCAGAAATATCTTTATTTCTTGTGGTTTTTACGTGAGCAATAAACAGGTTTTTGCCGCTACCGTCTTTACGCATACCGTATAAAAGATTACCCGCAACTTTGCCGGTGTTATCTCTGATTTCGATATCGCGATTTTCTTCTAAAACGTTTAATAATTCAATTTTAGACCAATCAATTTTAATGGCTTTTTTAAGAAGCTTTTGGGGTAGTTTTGATGGCTTTGCATCAACAAGTGTTGGCATTTTGCCCATAACAACAACCTTACCGCCACGTTTAATAAAACCTGCAACTGCATCTAAAGTTGTTTTTCTGATGGTTTCTAACGACGGTAAAATAATAACGTCGTAATTCATTTTTTCAACGCTAAAGCCTGTTTCGGTTTCTTTAAATTGATCTTTAAGTAAAGATTCACAAATAAAATCAAAATCAAGTGTGTTATATAAAAGAATCTTAGTTAGTTCTTCAAAACGATTATCCATATCATTTTGAATTGCCATTGTCTGATTACTGGGTCCATAATGCAGCCAGAAAGACTCAATTGGGTGAATAACACCAATTTTTATATCTGCCTTGCCGCGTGTCATAACACTTGATACACGTGCAAGATGGTCTTCAATATAAGAATATTCTTTATACCAGGGAGATTGGTGACCAATAGAAGCAGGATAATCACGCTTGGCTTCTCCGCCCATAGCAACCCAATATAAATGTGGTACGCGAACACTAACACCCAACGCCGCTTGCCAGTCGCCTTGCAGCTTATGACCTCTGAAATCAAAGTCCCAGTTGGTAACACCGTAGCATTCACTTGTAACGCCGGGGTAACCATATTGGTGGGTTGCACTTGCCGCTTGTTTAACGGTATTAAGTTCAACATAATCTTGAAGCATATCAACGCCGGGAAGACTGAACGAACGATACGAACGCATAGCTTCGCCTGTTGCGTGGGTTTGTTTATAAAGGGTTGGTTCTTCCATAACGTGACCGGTAAGCATGAGTCCGTTTTTCTTGCACCAAGAACCTACGTTATCGGCAAAAGCTGTAACAAAACGCTCTGCAACGTGGTCGTGATAGTTATATCTTGTAACGGATACTTTATTTTTTAATTCAAAAAATACTTCCGGCAGCTTTTCTAAAAAGCTTTCGTTATATGTGCTAAAATATGTTTCTTCAAAATCAGAAGTAAAGGGAATGCAAAGATCGGTTTTATCTGTAGCGTAATTTAAAGTTTCTTTGGTGGTAAACTGTGGCTCATCTGTAAAAATTGCAGGAATATCACCGCCAAAGCTATCCCCTACGTTCTTTTTATATTCTTCATGAGTAATTTTGATAAATTCATCAATGGCATCTTTAGATAAGGTATCAACATAAGACTCATTATTAAACCAAGCAGAGTCAACCGCGGTTTCCATATATGCATACCAAACGGTGCCAGAGGGTTCTTCATTATCTTTTAATATTTTATATGAAGCAAGATAGCCTTCATTATCTAAAACGATATCGTACTTATTTAACAAAACACCGTTTTCGGTTCTTTCACCATGAGCATTAGCGTCTTCAATAAGACCGTCTTTATGCGCAATTTCACCATTTTCGCTATAAGGACGGGTGGTAAAAAGAAGGTGTTTTTTTCTGAAGGCTTTATTTTTAGTAACATAGCCACCTGCATAACCTGAAGGCCATTTATCTTCATCGTAAAGCCAGGCTAACATTTCTTCTTCTTTAGCTTTTTCTACACAGTTTTTAATAAACTGCATAAATTCTTCTGAAAGATATTTTGTGGACATTCCAACGCGGGTATGCATATGAAAGCCGCCAAAACCCATTTCTTTCATACATTCAATTTCTTTATTAAGAAGTGATTGTTCTAATTTTGTATTCCAAGCCCAAAAGGGTGTTGCTCTATATTCTGCAGTAGGATTTTTAAATAATTCTTCAGAAATTGTTTTTGATAAATTTTTGGGATATAACATTATGCTACACTCCTTAAAAAATAACTAAAATACTGTTTCAACACGTAACAGGTTGGTTGTACCTGCAACGTTTAAAGGCACACCTGCGGTAATAACCACCATATCTCCTTTTTGGCACATATCAATTTGCTTTGCACAAGCAATTGCGTGTTTAAACAAATCTTCTTCTGTGTTTTGATATTTTGCTAGTACAGGGTAAACGCCCCAAGAAAGTGCTAACTGATGGAAGGTTTTATTTTCAGGTGTTGCGGCAATTATTGATACGTTAGGACGGAATTTTGACATACGTCTTGCGGTACCGCCGGTTTTAGTAACTGCAATAATTGCCTTTGCTTTAAGGTCCATAGCTGCCTTACAGCAAGCATCACAAACCGCGTTGGTGGTATCTGTATTATCTAATTCATAATGAATACCACTTGCAAGTTTCATCTCTAGTAAATCCTTTTCGGCGCGTTCTGCAATTTTTGACATAACCTCTACCGCTTCAACGGGATATTTACCAACAGCGCTTTCTCCTGAAAGCATAATTGCTGATGTACCGTCGAAAATTGCGTTGGCAACGTCTGTAATTTCAGCACGTGTGGGACTTGTTGAATTAATCATCGAATCGAGCATTTGTGTTGCGGTTATAACCATTTTACCCGATTGATAGCAACGCTTTATAAAGCGTTTTTGAAGGCCCGGCAAACGCTCATATTCAACCTCTACGCCCATATCTCCGCGGGCAACCATAATGCCATCGCTATAACTTAAAATTTCATCAAAATTGTCTACGCCTTCAATATTTTCAATTTTAGATATGATTTTTATACCCATACCGCCATTGTATTCCAAAAATTTGCGAAGCTCTATTATGTCTTCCTTTCTTCTTACAAAACTTGCGGCAATAAAATCAACGTCTTCACTTATACCGAACAAAATATCAGCTTTGTCGGCTTCGCTTAAATATTCCATATCTAAACTAACGTAAGGAACGTTGATGCTTTTATGGTTTGAAATTACACCGCCGTTTTTAACGATGCAATGAATTTGATTGTTTAATACACTTTCAACCTCAAGCGCAATTTTACCGTCGTCAACCAATATGCGATTACCCACCTTTAACTGACGAGGTAAATCGGCATAAGATATAGCACCAATGGTATTATCACCTAAAATATCTTCGGTAGTCAGAGTAAAACTGTCACCATCTTTTAAGGTAATCTTACCATCTTTAAAATTTTTAAAACGAATTTCAGGACCTTTTGTATCTAAAAGAATGGCTGCGGGCATTTTTAATTTATCTCTAACAGACTTAAATAGGTCCATATCTTTTTTATGGCTTTCGTGTGTACCATGAGAAAAATTAAAACGCGCAACGTTCATACCCGCTTTAAGCATTTTTTCTAAAGTTGCGGGATTTGTTGAGCTTGGTCCTAACGTGCAAATAATCTTGGTCTTTTTCACTTTGAACTTCCTTTGGGATAATATTATTTATTATTTACTAAGTCGCCCATATTATATAGGCCATGCGGCTTGTCCTTAAGATATAGGGCGGCATTAACCGCGCCTACAGCAAAAATATCTTTACTTCTTGCAGAATGAGAAAGTGTTATAATTTCATCTCTGCCGCAGAAAAGCACGTCGTGCTCCCCTACTATTGTGCCACCGCGAACCGCATGAATGCCAATTTCATTATCGGTTCTCTTTTGGCGTTTGGAATGTCTGTCATACTCATACATTAAAGTATTGTTCTTGACTCCATTAATGCCTTCTGCAAGCATTACAGCAGTACCCGAAGGAGCATCTATTTTTTGATTATGATGCTTTTCTATAATTTCAATATCGAAACCATCTAACACTGCAGTTGCCTTTTTTGCAAGTTCTAAAAGCAGATTAACACCAAGCGACATATTAAAAGAAAAGAATATCGGTATAACATTTGCGGCTGCTTTTATTTCTTCGATTTGTTCGGTTGAAAGACCGGTGGTTGCTATAACCGCCGCCATTTTGTTTTTCTTTGCAAACTCTAACACGCCCATTAGTGCTGATGGGTGTGAAAAATCTATGATGCAATCTGCTTTAATATCAACCTTATTTATATCTGAAAAAACAGGATAAGAGGCTGTGCCTTCACTAATATCAACACCGCAAACAATTTCACAATCGTCACGATTTTCAACAATATTAGTAATTACCTTACCCATTTTGCCAAGACAACCGCTTAAAATTATACGAAGCATCTTTTTACCTCTTTTATTTTAAAATTTCTAAATCCTTTAAAGCTTTTACTAGTTCAGCCTTTGTGTTATCTAACATTGGAACTAATGGTAAACGAACTGGACCACAGTTATAACCTAACATATTCATAGCTTCTTTTACAGGAACGGGATTTACGTCTATAAACAATGTACGAACAAGCTCTGAATATTTATTAGCCAATGCTTTAGCTGATGCTTTATCGCCTTCTACGTATTTAGCAACGATATTATGAGTATCATTGGGAACTATGTTTGAAAGAACCGAAATAACACCCTTACCGCCAAGTTCTACAATATCAATAATCTGATCATCGTTACCGGAATATACCCATAAATCATCGCCGCATAGTTCAATGGTCTTTTTAACAGATTCAATATCACCGTTTGCTTCTTTTGTAGCAACAATGTTTGGATGAGCAGATAATGCTTTGTATGTTTCGGGTTTAATATTTACGCCCGTACGAGAAGGAACATTATATAAAATAATTGGTTTATTAACTCTGTCTGCAACAAAGGTATAGTGAGCAACTAAACCGTGCTGTGATGTTTTATTGTAGTAAGGTGTTACCATTAAAAAGGCA
Source organism: Acutalibacteraceae bacterium (assembly GCA_045580525.1). Taxonomy (GTDB): domain Bacteria; phylum Bacillota; class Clostridia; order Oscillospirales; family Acutalibacteraceae; genus UMGS1279. The sequence goes on along the minus strand of JAZNNZ010000152.1, from coordinate 2,457 downwards.
TCGGCACCTACTTTATCAGCATCATTACAAAGTTTAACAGCATAGTTAGTATCGTTACTACCTGTTCCTGCAATTATTGGAACGCGTTTATTAGCCTTTTTAACTGCAACTTCAATAACCTTAACATGTTCATCGTGGTCTAAAGTTGAGCTTTCTCCGGTTGTGCCACAAATAACAAGCGCATCAATGCCGCCCACTATTTGTTCTTCAACCAAATTTTCTAAAGCACTGTAATTTACAGAGCCATCCTCATTCATAGGGGTAACAAGTGCTGTTGCCGCACCTTCAAATATAAGTTTTTTCATTAAGAACACTCCTTAAGTGGTCAAAATATATTTTTATATTAGTCCATATAGCCTTCTGCTGCAAGAAGCTCTGCCATAAGCACTGCGCCGCCTGCCGCACCGCGAAGGGTATTGTGAGAAAGACAAACAAATTTATAGTCGTACTGGGTATCTTCACGAAGACGACCAACAGATACTGCCATACCGCCTTCTAAATCTCTGCAAAGCTTTGCTTGGGGCATATCGTTTTCTGTAAAGTAATGTAAGAACTGTTTAGGTGCGTGTGGAAGTTCAAGTTCTTGTGGTCTACCCTTAAAGTTTTGCCAGATTTCAAGAATTTCTTCTTTTGTAGGTTTATTTTTAAATCTTACAAAAACTGCGGCTGTATGACCGTCAGACACGGGAACGCGTAAACATTGAGCGGTAAAGTTTGGTTTACTTGCTTTAACGATTTCATCGCCTTCAATTTTACCCCAAATTTTAAGTGGCTCTTGTTCACTCTTTTCTTCTTCGCCGCCAATATATGGATTAACGTTGTCTATCATTTCAGGCCAACGTTCAAAGGTTTTACCTGCGCCGGAAATTGCCTGGTAGGTGCAAACTAAAACATCTTCAACACCGAATTTTTTATCTAATGGGAAAAGAGCGGGTACGTAGCTTTGCAGTGAGCAGTTTGATTTAACTGCGATAAAGCCCTTTTTAGTTCCAAGACGTTTGCGTTGTGCTTCAATGATTTTTGCGTGTTCGGGATTAAGTTCGGGAACGATCATTGGAACGTCAGGAGTATGACGGTTTGCGCTATTGTTTGAAATAACAGGACATTCGTGCTTTGCATAAAGTTCTTCTAAAGCTTTGATTTCATCCTTTTTCATATCTACTGCGCAAAATACAAAATCAACCGCGCTAACGATTTCTTCAATATCTTGTGTTGCATCTTTAATAACTAAATCCTTTAAGTTTTCGGGTATTGGCTGTGTCATAGCCCAACGGCCGGAAACTGCATCTTCATATTTTTTACCTGCAGTTCTGCTTGATGCGGCTAAAACCTTAACCTTGAACCAGGGGTGATCATGTAATAATAACGCAAAGCGTTGACCTACCATACCCGTAGCGCCAATAATACCAACATTGTAAGACTTCATAAATATCAACCTTTTTTCTAAAAAATACTTGCGGTAAATGAGATTTTACAATATAATAAAAATACCGTTAAACAACATTACTGCATTATATATAATATAATAGCAAAATAACAAGTGTTTGTCAAATATATAATATTCTAAATTTTGATATATTGTTAATGAATTTTTAGGTGAATTTTATGCAAAAAAGTGACTTTTATTTTGATTTGCCGCAAGAGCTGATTGCACAAACCCCCGTTACCCCCCGCACAGCTTCAAGATTGCTTTACTTAAACAAAGCAAGCGGTGAAATTAAACATCATACATTTACAGACCTGAAGAATTATCTTAAAAAAGGTGATGTTTTAATACTTAATAACACAAAGGTTTTACCTGCACGAATTTTCGGTACACGTAAAGACAGCGGCGCTGTGGTTGAGTTTGTTTTACTTAAACGCTTAAACGATACTGATTGGGAGTGTATTGCAGGACCCGGTAAGAAAGCAAAAACGGGACACGAATTTACCTTTACAGACACCTTTAATGCAACTGTATTAGACCTGCTTGAAAACGGTAACCGCATTTTAAGGTTTGATTACATTGGTGAATTTTACAGCGAGCTTGATAAGGTTGGCAAAATGCCACTTCCCCCTTATATTACGGAAGAATTAAAGGACAAGAACCGTTACCAGACGGTTTATGCAAAAGAGCTTGGCTCTGCTGCCGCCCCCACAGCCGGACTTCATTTTACAGAAGATTTTTTAAACGAACTTAAAAATTACGGTGTGGAAATTAGTTACGTTACACTACACGTTGGCCTTGGTACTTTTAGGCCTGTTAAGGTGGATAATATACTTGAGCACACCATGCATAGTGAACACTATATAATTAACCAAGAAACCGCCGATTTAATTAACAATGCAAAAAAAGACGGTAGACGTATTATTTGTGTGGGCACCACTTCTTGCAGAACTATTGAGAGTGCCGCAGATGAAAACGGACTTGTAACCGCGGGAGAAAAGGACACAAGTATTTTTATTTACCCCGGTTAT
>JAZNNZ010000151.1:0-6126 GCA_045580525.1 Acutalibacteraceae bacterium | reverse complement strand
GCCGGATATTAATTTATTATGGGCAATCATAGCCGCCGCAGCAGTTGCAATATTGGGCTTTATTTTAGGTTCAATTTATCGCAAAAAGGCAGATGCAAACGTTATTGGCTCTGCAGAAGAACAGGCTAACAAAATTTTGAGCGACGCTATGAACGCCGCTGAGGCAAAAAAGAAAGAGGCTTTAATTGAAGCCAAAGACGAAATCCATCGTTTAAGAACCGAAGCCGACATTGAAATTAAAGAACGTCGCAGAGAGGTTCAAAGACAGGAAAACCGTTTCCAACAAAAAGAGGAAGCACTTGACAGAAAATTAGAAAACCTAGAGAAAAAAGAAGAAATCGTTGCTAAAAAGCTAAAAGAAGTTGAAGAAAAAAACCTAGAGGCAGATCAAATTAAGAAAAGCCAAATGGATCTACTTGAAAGAATTTCGGGCTTTACCGCAGCACAAGCCAGAGAGCATTTACTTGAAATGCTTGATGGCGAACTAAACCACGAAAAAGCACTTAAAATTTCTATTGCTATGGATCAGCTAAAGGACGAAATTGACGACAAAGCAAGAGAAATGATAGCGAGTGCTATTCAGCGCTGTGCCGCTGACCATTCAAGCGAAGCTACTATATCTGTAGTTGAGCTACCTAACGACGAAATGAAGGGCCGCATAATTGGCCGTGAGGGTAGAAATATCAGAGCAATTGAACAAGCAACAGGTGTTGACCTTATTATTGACGATACACCCGAAGCTATCACTGTTTCGAGTTTCGACCCAATTAGACGTGAAATTGCAAGAATTTCATTAGAAAAACTAATTTTAGACGGACGTATTCACCCTGCAAGAATTGAAGAAATGGTTGCAAAGGCAACTGCAGAGGTTGAAAAGGTTATTAAGCAAGAAGGCGAAAAGGCTATGCTTGATGCAGGGCTACACCATCTTCACCCAGATCTTGTTCGTTTACTTGGTAAGCTACATTACCGTACTTCATACGGTCAAAACGTATTAAACCATTCTTTAGAGGTTTGTTATTTAACAGGTCTTATGGCGGCCGAACTTGGCGTGGACGTATCTTTAGCAAAACGCGCAGGTTTACTTCACGATATTGGTAAGGCTATTGACCACGAGCAAGAAGGCTCACACATTTCACTTGGTGTTGAAATGGCTAAAAAATGCAAAGAAAGTGAAGAGGTTATTCACGCTATTCACGCTCACCACGGTGAAGTTGAAGCTAAAACCGTTATTGCTTGTCTTGTTCAGGCGGCCGATGCTATTTCAGCGGCACGTCCAGGCGCTAGAAGAGAAAATATTGAAAACTACATTAAGCGTCTTGAAAAATTAGAAGAAATTGCAAACGGATTCAACGGTGTTGATAATTCTTATGCAATTCAAGCGGGACGTGAAATCAGAATTATCGTTAAACCCGAGGTTATCTCTGACGATCAAATGGTTATTGTGGCACGTGATATTGCACAAAAAATTGAAAATGAAATGGAATATCCCGGTCAGATTAAGGTTTGCTTAATTAGAGAAAACCGCGCTACAGACGTAGCAAAATAAACTAAATAAACCGCAAAGGCCGTTAGTCTTTGCGGTTTTTAATTACAGTATTACGGAGAAAATTATGTTATCTTTTGAAAATGATTATAATGTTGGTGCGCACAAAAAGGTGTTAGACGCTCTTATTAAAACCAATATGCAACAAGAAACCGGTTATGGCTATGATAGCTTTACCGCTTCTGCTAAAGAAAAAATTAAAAAGGCTGTAGGACTAAAAACCGCCGAGGTATATTTTATGTGCGGCGGAACCGCCACAAACGCCACTATAATTTCTGCTTTTTTACGTTCTTATGAAGGTGTTATTTCCCCAGATACAGGCCATATTAACGGACACGAAGCAGGGGCAATTGAATATGGCGGTCATAAGGTGTTAAGTATACCCCATAAAGACGGTAAGCTAACCGCAGAAGCGCTCGAAAGCTATATGGTTAACTTTAATAACGACTCTAATAACGAGCACACCACCCGTCCGGGTATGGTGTATATCAGCCACCCAACAGAGTATGGAACAATTTATTCTAAAAAGGAATTAACCGAACTTTCAAAGGCTTGTAAAAAGTATGGTCTTCCGCTTTATATGGATGGCGCAAGACTGGGTTATGCACTTGCAAGTTATGAAAACGATTTATCGCTTAAAGATATTGCAAAGCTTTGTGACGTATTTTATATAGGCGGCACAAAGGTTGGGGCCTTACTTGGTGAAGCGGTTGTATTTACCAAAAAGAATATGCCCAAGCATTTTTTAGCCATTGTTAAGCAAAAAGGTGGTTTGCTTGCTAAAGGCAGAGTACTGGGTGTTCAGTTTGATACACTTTTTACCGATGACCTTTATTTTGAAATTAGTAAAAACGCAATTGACAGAGCCGAAGAATTAAAGGCGATACTTCGCAAAAAGGGTTATGAATTTTTCAAAGAAACCGCCACAAACCAACAATTTGTGCTTTTAGAAGATAAAAAGTATAATGAATTAAAACAAAAGGTAGTGGTTTCTTTCTGGGAAAAGCCTGACGAAAATCATACGGTTGTGCGCTTTGCAACAAGCTTTGCCACAACCAAAAAAGATATTAAAGAACTAGAAAAGCTATTATAAGTTAATTAATAATTAAAAAACAAAGCCGATGACAAAAGTCATCGGCTTTTAATTTGTAATTTTAACTAATCAATTATATTTTCGCGGTTAAAAAGTGGTGAGTCAAAAAACTCTTGTAGGCTTATTTCAAGTCCTTCACAAATTTCATATATTATTCTAATTTTCATGCTTTCAAAACGACAGTTCAAAATTGTGCTTAATGTAGACTGCGGTACGCCGCTTTTCATACTAAGTGCATATTGAGTTAAGTTGCGCTCTTTCATTAATTCAATTATTCTTTTTGATATACTTTGATTTAAATGCAAAATTCTCACCCTTACTTCGATTACTTGATAATAGTATAGAATTTTGCGTAACAAAAATACTTCGAGTACTTGATAAGACGGTAAAAATGTTGTATAATTTAATTTAAGGGGTGAGAATATGAAGTGTGAAAATATTTTGTGTAAATATTGGTCCGGCAGAGAATGTTTAATTAAGGAAGAAATTACAATAAATAAAAACGCACTCTGCGACACTTGGGATGCAGCTACTGCTGAACAGGTAGAAAATAATAAAGATTGGCTAAAAATGGAATTAATAAGATATATAGATAATATGGATTATAAGCGTTCAAACACAATACATAATAAATAGTGTTAAGTAATACTTAATAAAAAAGAAGGTTCAATTGAACCTTCTTTTTATGTATTATCTTTTTAGTAAAACTTCTTGTTCGTATTTTTTAACTTCGTCTAACCATTCTGTACCAACCGGAACACCGTTGATTTCGCAGAAGTAATCCCAAACTGCGCCAAAGGGATAGGTCTTATATTCTTCGGTTAGGGCTAGGCGGCTTGTATAATCGCCTTCAAGTTCTGCTTTCATAAGGTCTGCAGTGGGTTCAAGCAATGCTTTAAGTAGTGCCTTTTGCATATTGCGTGTACCAATTACCCAAGCGGCAATACGGTTAATTGAAGCATCAAAGAAGTCAAGACCAATATGTGTGCGGTCAACAAGACCTGTTCTAACAAGACTTTGAGCAATTGCTTGTAGCTCATCATCTAAAATAACAACGTGGTCGCTGTCCCAACGAACAGGGCGGCTAACGTGTAATAATAACTCTTTAGAGAATAATAAAACTGAAGGAATTTTATCAGAAATAACCTCTGTTGGATGATAGTGACCTGCATCTAAGCAAGGAAGCTTATTGCGGGAAACCGCATAACCAATGCAGAATTCATTGGAGCCTACGGTGTAGCTTTCAACACCAATACCAAAAACCTTACTTTCAAGTGCATCAACTGTATATTTTTCATCAATTTGTTCAGAGAAGACTTCGTCAAGCGCTTCCATCATTCTTCTTCTTGGAGCTTCACGGTCTACGGGAATATCTTTATAGCCATCGGGGAACCAGAAGTTAGTAACTGCTTTTTGACCAAGCTCTTTACCAAAATATTCAGCAATTTTTCTACATGCTTTGCAGTGGCGAATCCAGAAGTTTCTGATATTGTCATCTGCAGAACTGATTGTAAAGCCGGTTTCTGCCATTGGGTGAGAGAAGCAGGTTGGGTTAAAGTCAAGTCCCATACCCTTTTCTTTTGCCCATTCAACCCACTTAGCAAAATGCTTGGGTTCTAACTTATCTAATTCAACCTTTTCATCGGTATCGGCATAGATTGCGTGAAGATTTAATTTGTGTGTACCGGGAATTAAAGATAGTGCTTTATCTAGGTCGGCGCGTAGTTCGGTTGGGTTGGTAGCGCGACCGGGATAGTTACCGGTTGTTTGAATACCGCCTGTTAATTCGCCATCTGATAAAAAGCCTAAAACATCATCGCCCTGCCAGCAGTGCATTGAAATTTTAATGTTTTTTAACTTTTCTAAAGCCTTATCGGTATCAACACCAATTTTTGCATATTGTTCTTTAGCAAGTAAATAAGCTTGTTCGGTTTTCATATGTAATCTCCTTTGAGTTTTTTACTGTTTTAAGTATAGCATAACAAAATTTGTTTGTCTATAATTAGTCGTTAAATATTCTTTCTTCGGCTAAAACTTCGGGGTCCTCTTCATAAATGCCCAAAGCCTTACGCTTTTCAATGTCCTTATCGGGATTTTTTTCATAATAAGGATCTATCATAATTTTTTTAATAACCGAGAAGGTCAGCCAACTGGTTAAAAAGGATTTAAATCCGGGGAAGAAAACAACACCGCCAACCAAATACAAAATAACCATAATTTGCGCAAACTGTGCGGGGGAACCAAGTAAATAATAAGTGCCAATTGGCAATACGTATAAGGCCGCAAGTATGATTTCTACCAAAAGTGTACGCCACAAATTTATAAAAGTAAGGTTAAGCGAGTTTTTAAAGAGCTGTTTTATTGAAAAGTTAAAGGTAATCATAAGCATATACATATAATACTTCATACCCGAAAACAGCACCAGCACAACCAAAGCGCCGCAAAAACCAATGGTGGCAAGGGTATCGTTGTTATTCATAAAGAAAAAGAAATACATATCAAAAAACAGTAGCAGGGTAATAAGGGTGTTTATTATACCAACCAGTAACGACTGTTTCCAGTTTTTCTTAATGCTTTCAAAAAAGTCACTAACCGCAAAATAGGGCTTACGACGGGTAGCGGCGCGGGTTATATTACATAGTCCTACAGTGCCCATTCCGTGTGGGAATATAAGCAATGAAAAGGGAATAGACAGTGCGCCAACGGTTAGTAGCTTCCAAAAGTTAGAAAAATAAATTTCAAAAAACTCAAAAAAGCCTTTCTTTTTTGGTTCATCTTTTTTTACGCCCTTACCGTCTTTTGTGGGATCGTATAGCTGAAAAAGTTTAGCCATTATTGTTTTCCTTCTTATAGATAATTTTTCTCTTAATATCAATATGCTTTGTGCCTAAAATATAAGCACCGCAACAAATTGCAGGTATGGGTATTAAAATTACACAAACAAGAATTGTGTTGATTAATGGGTCATAAGCTCCGTTTAAGTTTGGGGTAATAAGGCTTATAATATAATAGGCGTAATAATTAATGTAGTAGAATAATCTGCTGTAGCTTGGCAAAACGTTTAAAGCTTTAAATACTACAAGCAGTATGTAACTTAAAATAAATGGCGAATAACCAAGCAGTGCAATAACAAGCGGACGTTTTTTATTGTATTTAACACCGCGCAGTTCAAAATTATTGGCGTCAATATCGCCCATATTCCAAAATTCAGTAAAATACATTGCCGTAGCCAGTAGCAAAGAACAAACCGTAACCGCAATATTTATGGCGTTGCTTATATTACTGCTTAATTTACCGGGCTTTGCCACTACTAAATAATTGTCTTTGTTTTTATATTCTTCAATTTTTTTGTCATCTATGTTAAAGGTTTCGTAAATCTCCTGTGTGGTTTGGCCGCCATCTTCTGTATAATAAACGTTATAGCCTTCAATTTGAGGGTTAACCCAGCCAATAACAATGGCTACTACAGAAATATGAATTATCCACA
>JAZNNZ010000150.1:0-5302 GCA_045580525.1 Acutalibacteraceae bacterium | reverse complement strand
CTTAAGGTCTTATGTGTGGTTGTGGTAACAACATCGGCATAGGGAACAGGTGAGGGATGAACGCCTGCAGCAACAAGACCTGCAATATGTGCCATATCAACCATAAATATTGCGCCAACCTCTTTGGCAATTTCGGCAATTTTATCAAACTGAATTTCTCTTGGATATGCAGAAGCACCTGCCACAATTAGCTTTGGCTTACATTCAAGAGCGATTTTTCTCATCTCGTCATAATCAATATAGCCATCTTCTTTAACACCGTAAGGTACAAAATTATAGTTTATACCCGATGCATTAACGGGCGAACCGTGTGTTAAGTGACCACCGTGTGCTAAGTTCATACCCATAACGGTATCACCGTGAGATATAACCGCCGCATATGCTGCAAGGTTAGCTTGTGCGCCCGAGTGCGGCTGAACGTTAGCGTGGTCAGCGCCAAAAATTTCACAAGCGCGCTTACGAGCTAATTCTTCAACCTCGTCAACACAGTAGCAACCACCGTAATAGCGTTTGCCGGGGTAGCCTTCTGCGTACTTGTTAGTTAAAACGCTTCCCATAGCGGCGAGTACTGCGGGTGAAACAAAGTTTTCACTTGCAATAAGCTCAATATTTCTTTGTTGGCGCTCTAATTCCTTTTTCATAGAACTGCCAACTTCTTCATCATATTTAGTTACAAAACCGATAGAATCTAAAAATTCACCGTACATCTTTACACATCCCATATATAATTATTTTTGAATATTTAAAACCTTTTCTGCCGCCTTTAATATGCCAAATCGACCGCTGTTAAAATTAAGTGAGCCTTGTAAATAAACAGCGTAAGGTGCACGTAAGGGGGCATCTGCAGAAAGTTCAATTGAAGAGCCTAAGGTAAATGCGCCTGCCGCCATAATAACGTCATCATCGTAGCCGGGCATTGGGGCAGGAACGGGTTCAACAAAGCTGTCCACCGGGGCGCCAAGCTGAATACCTTTGCAAAATTCAATTAAATTTTCGGGGGTTTTAAGCAGTATGCTTTCAATAATATCTGCGCGTTTATCGCTATAACGCGGCAGGGCCTCAAAGCCGATTATTTCAAACAATGCCGAAGCATAAATCGCAGTTTTTAAGGCTTCGCCTGTAACGTTAGGACCATTGAAAAATCCCATATATAATTCACGGTTATGTCCTAAAGTGGCTCCAACCTCGCGTCCAACGCCCGGCGCTGTCATACGGTAGGCACATTTTTCAATAAGCTCAGCAGTACCGGCCAAATAACCACCGCAAGGGGCAATACCGCCGCCCGGATTTTTAATAAGGGAGCCCATAAGCAAATCTGCTTTTGGTTCTTCTTTTTCAACAAATTCGCCATAGCAGTTATCAAGCAGGGTATAAGTAGAAGGCGAAAGCTCCTTTGTAATATCAATAAGCTCGTTTATTTCTTCTACCGTAAGACTTGGTCTTAAACTGTACCCGCGTGAGCGTTGCATATAAACAGCCTTATATGTATCAGCCTTTAATTCTTTTTTAATAAGTTCAATATCGGGTTTGTCATTCTTTAAAGGAATGACCTTAATTTTTACACCAAAATCTGTGAGTGAACCGTCCACCGCTTTGTTGTGGCCTAAAACACCCTGAAGCGTGTCATATACTTCACCCGTGAGTATAAGCATTTTATCGTTAGGGCGAAGCACCCCGAAAAGTCCTGTTGTAATGGTGGTTGTACCGCTTTCAAAGGTATAGCGCATAAGGGCGTCTTCGGTACCAAACACGTGGGCCACAATTTTATCAAGATTATCTCTGCCAAAATCATCATACCCATAACCTGTTGAAGCGTTAAAATGACTTTCAGATACTCTGAATTCTCTGAAAGCAGAAAGCACCTTCCACTGATTATAAAGGGTAGTTTCATCTATTTTTTTAAAAACGTCGGCACAAAGGGAGATAGCCTTTTGGTCGGCATTTTTTAATGTATCGTTAAGTTTTAAAAATTCATTCATTTAATATCACTCGTTTATTGCTTTAATCATTGCTTTTGTTAATTTATAAAGGCTTTCCACGTCACTATAAGAACCAACCGTAAAGCCGGAATGTAAATAGCGTGTAGGAAGGGAGAGTGCTAACAAACGTGCACCGTCTGCCGCAGAAGCAATGCTGCCCGAATTATTACCGCCCGATACGTAGGCTTTAGGTTGACAAGCTACGCCCTGTTTAAATGATAATTCATAAAGTTCTCGGTCATAAACAGAAACTCTGTCCATAAAACTTACCGCGGTGCCGCCGCCAATTTTGCAAACCTTTTTGTGGTCTTCAACGTCTAAAATATCTCCCGCGGTGGTGCCTTCTAAAACAATGGCAACGTCGGGGTTAACCTTAAATGCGGCGGTGGTAGCTCCCTTACAGCCAAGCTCTTCCTGAACAGAAAAGGTGGCGGTAAAGCCATATTCGCTTTCTTCTTGAAGCAGTCTTAAAAGCACCGCGCAGCCAACACGGTCGTCAATAGCGCGGCTAATAAACAGCCCATCGCCAAAATCGGAAAACTCGCTTAAAAAAGTACCTGTTTCACCCAAAGAAACCTTTTTTAAGGTTTCTTCTTTTGTAGAGGTGCCAATATCAATAAATAAATCGTCTGCTTTAGGCAGAGCGTTCTTTTCGGAGTCTTCGGTTAAATGTATAGGCTTTATGCCAATAACACCGGTTGCATTTTTAAATGCTACTCGTTTACAAAGCAGAGTTTCGGTTTCAATACCGCCAACGTTTGCAAAACGAATAAGCCCGTTTTCTTCTATATAGGTAACAATAAAGCCAACCTCGTCCATATGAGCATCCACCATAAGCTTTTTGCCTATGTTTTTGCCCTTTTTCTCTGCAATAATATTACCCGAATTATCTTTATAAAAGGTTATGTCAGAAATATCCTTTAATTTATTTTCAATAAAGTCGGCAACCGGATCTTCGCGGCCAGATATGCCAACTATATTACAAAGCTCTTTAAGTAGTTGTTTTAAATTGGTCATTATAATACTTCGCTTTCCAAAAACTTAATAAGTAGCTCAGCTACAGCCTTTATGTCTTTTAGATCAATAATTTCAACGGGGGTGTGCATATTTTTAAGCGGAATAGATACAAGCCCTGTTTTAACTCCATTTTTAGAAATAGAAATTACATCGGAATTCGTACCGGTTCTGCCACCCATAATTTCGGAAGTACCGTTATTATTTGATAGCTCTAATAATTTGTTTGTAACAAGGCTGTTTAAAATTGGGCTTATGCCAACCATAGCGCCGCTACCTAATTTTGCGGTTTTATGTTCCGGCACACCGGGTGTTTCACCAAAACTTACGTCTACTGCAACTGCAATTTCGGGTGCAATTTTAAATGCGCCGGGAATTGCGCCGCGGCAACCCAGTTCTTCACCGCTTGAAAGCATTAGAGCAAGATTGTATTTCGAGTTTGCATTTTTAAAAGCATAAGCTACTGCCGCAACACCTGCGCGGTTATCTAACGCTTTTCCCGTAATTTTATCATTTTCAAGCGTTAAAGCAGTAGTGTCAAACACACCAAAATTGCCTAAAGATAAAAATTCTTTAGCATTTTTAAGGCCGGTATCAACCGCCATGGTTTTAATATCAAAGGTTTTTTCTTCTTTGCCCTTTAGGTGCGGGGGAGTAGAGCAAAATACGCCGCTTACTTCTTTTTTGCCAAAGAATTTAACCCTTTGTCCCGCAAGAATTCTGGCGTCAATGCCGCCAACCGCTTCAACACGCAAAAAGCCATCAATTATGTCTGTAATAATAAAACCAATTTCATCAATATGTGCTTCAAGCAAAACGGTTTTGTCTGCGCCAACGTCTTTAAAGGCGTAAAGATTATTGTTTTTATCTTTTTCGGTTTCAAGCATTAAAAATTCATCAACCGTATTTTTAACCGTATCAATGTTACCTATAAAAGCACCGTTGCTTAAATTGGTTACAAGATTTTTAAGTTCCATTATTTCACCTATTTTAATTCGTTAACTTGTTTTTTGTAGTCGTCTCCACGAAGCATAAAGTTTGGATATGCATCAAAACTTGCACAGGCGGGGGAAAGTGTTACAATATCGCCTTTTGTTGCTACATCGTGCGCTTTTTTAACTGCGTCTTCCATATTTTCTGCCTTTAAAATTTCAGGACTACCCTTATAATCGGGGTGGTTTACAATACATTCTTCAATAATATTAGCAGTAGGACCTGTTAGCACAATGGCTTTAACCTTATCAATTACGTAAGGAATCATCGGGTCAAAGGGAATATGCTTGTCGTAGCCACCTGCCAAAAGTACTATTGGGTTTTCAAAAGATTTTAAACCGGCAATGGTTCTTGTGGGGCTGGTTGCAATAGAGTCGTTATAATATTTAACACCATCTAATTCTCTTACAAATTCAATACGGTGTTCAACACCCATAAATTCTCTTGCAACCTTACGAATAGAGTCAACCCTTACGTATCCCCAAACAGCAGAAATTGCCGCAAGATAATTTTCAACGTTGTGTTCGCCAATTACAGAAATATCTTTTTTGTTCATCAGCGGCACCTTCATATCGCGGTATGCCATATAAAGATCGCCCTTTTCATCCATATACGCACCGTTTTTAACAGCGCCCTTCATACTAAAGCCCATATGCTGACCGCGAACGTCATTTTTAAAGCTATGGGTTATTTCATTGTCGTAATTTAAAACGGTTCTTGAAAAAGCGTTTTGGTGTAAAATTATGTTGCGTTTACTGTCAACGTATTCTTGCATATCTTTATGAACGTCCAAATGATTTGGAGCAATGTTTGTAACAACAGCCACATCAGGACTTTTTCTCATGGAAATAAGCTGGAAGGATGAAAGTTCAGCCACAACAAAATCATCAGGACCAATATCGTCAAGCTGTGGAAGTAACGGTTTACCTATGTTGCCGCCCAAATGAACCTTTTTGCCATCGGCTTCAAGCATTTTGGCAATAAGGGTGGTGGTCGTGGTTTTTCCGTCGGAGCCGGTTACTGCAAAAATGGTTGCAGGGCAAAGATCAAAAAATACTTCCATTTCACTGGTAACCGCAATACCGTCACGACGAGCCTTTTTAAGCTCGGGCATATTAAAGCTCATACCGGGAGTTCTGAAAATTACGTCAACCTCAAGGTTGCTTAAATAATTTTCTCCAAGTCTTAATTCGGCACCTGCTTTTTCAAGACGATCTGCAAGTTCGCCAATGGCTTCACGAGAGCGTCTGTCACAAGCAAAAACGGTGGCGCCTTCTTCTAAAAATTTTAAAGCTAGTGGGGTGTTGCTTATAAGT
>JAZNNZ010000149.1:0-1714 GCA_045580525.1 Acutalibacteraceae bacterium | reverse complement strand
ATTTTAAAGGTTGTTATTCAGATGTTTTAATTGGTTGTAAAGCGTTGTTAAAGCATATAAAAAAAGCTCACACGTTATAGTGTGAGCTTTAAATTTTACTTACCATCATATTGAACTACTGTTTGAACGTCATAACCGTCTAATTTATCTCTTCCGTTTAGTCCTTTTAGTTCAATTAAGAATAATATTTTTTCTACAATGCCGCCCAGCTCTTCAATAAGTTCTGCCCCTGCTTTTGCGGTACCGCCTGTAGCTAGAAGATCGTCAATCAATACAATTTTCATACCCTTATTGATTGATTCTTTATGCACCTCAATTTCAGCTGTACCGTATTCTAATTCATATTCTTTAGTAATAACTTCTCTTGGCAATTTGCCTTTTTTTCTTATGGGTATAAAGGGTTTATTTAGTGCATATGAAAGGGGAGTGCCAAATATAAAACCGCGAGATTCAAGACCGGCTATAGCATCGAACTCAACGCCATCAAGCAGTTTTAATAGTTCATCAATAGCTAATTTTAAACCGTCAGCACTTTCTAAAATGCTTGTAACGTCCCTAAACATAATTCCTTCTTCAGGAAAATCAGGAATAGTAATTATATAATCTTTTAAATCTTTCATAATTTCGCCCTTCTTTATCCCACAATTTCGCCGCCGCCAAGACAAATATCTCCATCATAAAAAACAGCATATTGTCCCGGTGTTACAGCTCTTTGCGGTTCATCAAAATCTAAAACAAAATTTCCATTATCTAATTGATTTAATTTTGCTTTTGCTTCTTTAGAATTATAACGCAATCTTGCAAAAACTTCAAGTTCATTTGTAAATTTATCTAAAAACGTAAAGCTTACGTTTTTTACTTCAACTCTTGTTTTGAATAAATCGGTGTTATCACCCAAAATAATTGAGTTGTTTTTTGCATTCTTATTTACTACATACATTGGCTTACCAAAAGAAACATTCAGACCTTTTCTTTGACCAATTGTATAATTAATTATACCGCTGTGTTCACCAATAATATTACTTTGTAAATCTAAGAAATTACCTTTTTTACCAAACAAATTTTCCTTATTTAAAAATTCAACATAGTTTCCGTTTGGTATAAAACAAATATCCTGACTATCTTTGCTGTTAGCGTTTTCAAAATTAAAGTTAGCGGTTAACTCTCTGATCTCTTGTTTTGTATAATCACCGAGAGGAAATACAATGTTTTTAAGCTTTTCTTGTGTTAGCATAAATAAAACGTATGTCTGATCTTTAGCTAAATCTTTGGGCTTTTTAAGATAAAATCTGCTACCGATTTTATCTATCTTTGCATAGTGTCCCGTTGCAATTTTATTGCAATTTAACTTTTTAGCAATATCAAACATCAGACCAAATTTTAAATTTCTATTGCATTCAATACAAGGGTTAGGAGTTAGTCCGTTTTTGTATTTATCAATAAAGTCATCAATAACTTTATCTTTAAATTCTTTTTTTAAATCTAAAACGTTATGTGGAATATTTAATCTTTCGCAGATCTTCTGTGCGGCAGTAATATCGTCAAGTAATTTTTGTTCATTGCCTTCATTATGTAAGGACATTGTTGCACCAACAACGTTGTAACCTGCTTTTTGTAATAATAAAGCGGCAGCCGAAGAATCAACCCCGCCGCTCATACCGCATAAAACGTTGTTATTTAAGTCTTTCAAATTACCGCCCCTAATTTAATATAC
>JAZNNZ010000148.1:0-2578 GCA_045580525.1 Acutalibacteraceae bacterium | reverse complement strand
TCCGACTTGGTTATTATGAAGGATAATAAAATCAGATTACAAAAATTTTTATCAGAAGCCGGCGTATGCTCACGCAGAAAAGCCGAAGAATACATAACTGCAGGTAAAATTAAGGTTAACGGTCGTGTTGCAGCGCTTGGTGATAAGGTTGATCCAATAAGAGATAAAATTATGATGTCTGGCAAACGTATTTTACCGGGCAAGACAAAAATGTATATAATGCTTCATAAACCAAGAGGTTACGTTACAACCCTTAAGGACGAAATGGGCAGAAAATGTGTTGAAGAGTTAGTTCAAGATGCGGGTGTAAGACTTTTTCCGGTTGGCAGGTTAGACCGCAATTCAGAAGGACTTTTACTTATGACAAACGATGGGGAATTTGCCAATAAATTAACACACCCCAGCCGCCATGTTGCAAAGGTTTATAGAGTAACTGTGCGCGAAAAGGTTACAGAAGAACATGCTGGCAGACTTGCAGGGGGTCTTATGATTGATGGTAAACGCACCTTACCGTGTGACGTTAACATTTTAGATGCCAAAGAAGAACGAAGTGTTTTAAATATAGTTTTATACGAAGGCAGAAACCGTCAAATCAGAAAAATGTGTGAAGAGGTTGGCCTTACTGTTATTAGATTAAAACGTACTGAAATTGCAGGTGTAAAGTTAGGAATGCTTCCACAAGGAAAATGGCGTGAACTAAACGAAAAAGAAATGAAACACCTTAATAACGTTAGCGTTGCAAAAATGGAGGAAGAATAATGGTTGAAGTGCTTAAAATAAGTGATATAAATGTTATAAAAAGCACTTATGCCGCAAAAAATATTAAATATGAAAGCGGCGATATGTTAATTGCGGCTACCGAACAAGAAAATGTAATAGGTCAAATCTTATTTAGTGCAAATAAGGAAGAAATAGTTTTAAAATATGCTGAACCTAAAGAAGATATTTTACTTTTAGACGGTCTTGTTCGCAGTATGTTGCATTTTGCTTCTGAAAATTGTATTCAAAAAGCTTTTTATGAAGACACCGCACCGGTGGGTCAACTTAAAAAGCTCAATTTTATAGATGATTTTGATAATAAAACACTTAAAATGTTAGGACTTTTAGGTAGTTGTGCAAATTGTAAAAATAAATAAAAAAATTGTTGTAAATTTAACAATATAATGATATAATATATCTTGGTTTAATTTTGACCACGGAGGTTTAAAAATGAAGTGTAATGATGCATTAAATAGGCTTCAAGAAGAAACCGCAGCACTTAAAAATTCTGATGCAAAGCAACGTCTTGTTTCTTTGTTTGATGAAGGTAGTTTTTTAGAGCTTGATAAGTTTTCTAAAAACGGAAGTGATCCTTCTTCTTGTTATACCGCATATGGTTTAGTTGGCGGAAGTCCATGCTATGCTTTCTCTCAAGATATTAGCGTAAACTATGGTGCTATGGGTAGAATGCAGGCTAAAAAGATTAAGAGATTATATGATCTTGCCGCTGAAAATGGTATTCCGGTTGTTGGCGTTTATGACAGCAACGGCGCACTAGTATCTGAAGGTATTGAAGCGCTTGAAAGCTATAGTGAATTAATAGCCGCCGCTTCTAAAATTTCAGGTGTTGTTCCTACAATTTCTGTTATTGCAGGCGTGTGTATTGGTTCTTCAGCAGTTTTAGCAACACTTGCTGATATTGTTGTAGCAACTAAAGATTCAACCATTTACGTTAATTCACCAAAACTTTTAGATGATAAAACCGATAAGGTTGGTAAGGCTCAAACAGCTGCAGAAAACGGCGTAGTAAATGTTCTTGCCGAAGACGTTAACGATGCATTATTTGCTGTTAAAAATATCTTCACATACTTGCCACAAAATAACCTTTCTGTTGCACCTTTTGCTGACTATGTGCCTAACAATGCATTTGATAATAAAGATGCCTATTCAATTATTGCAGGTACCACAGACGGTGGCAGCTTCTATGAAATTTCTAAAGATGCCGCAACCGACATAGTAACCGGTTTTGCAAGAGTTTGCGGTAACGCTGTCGGTGTTGTTGCAACAAATGCAGAAGACAAATATATTACAGCTTCCGGCGCTAAAAAGGCCGCAAGATTTGTAAGACTATGTGATGCATATTCAATTCCTGTTATAACATTTGTTGATTGTAAAGGCTTTTTGGGTAGCATAGAAGATGAACTGGCAGGGGATATCAAAGCAGTCTCTGCTTTAACCCATGCATACGCAGAAGCTACAACAGCAAAAATTGCGGTTGTTACAGGCTATGCAATAGGAGCTGGTTTTATTGCACTTGCAGGTAAAACAAGCGGTGCAGATAGCGTTTTAGCATTCCCGTGCGCAAAAATAGGAACGTTGGAAGCATCCTGTGCAGTTCAACTATTCTGTCAAGAAGCGTTAGCTGAAGGCAAAGACAGAAAAGAACTTGAAAAAGAATATGAAGATATTGATTGTTCACCATTTGTTGCGGCTCAAGAAGGCTTTATAGATGATATTATTGATCCTAACGAAACCGCATTAAAACTTGCAGCATTACTTGAAATGCTGGCTGGTAAGCGTGTAAACACAATTGCTAAGA
>JAZNNZ010000147.1:0-4186 GCA_045580525.1 Acutalibacteraceae bacterium | reverse complement strand
ATCTTTATATACTGTTTCTTCAAATAGTTGATACTCGGGATACTGAAAAACCAAACCAATCTCAAATCTTATTTTATATATTTCTTTTTCGTTTTCCCAAATGTTTGTACCGTTAAAAAGAACTTCACCTGAATCAGGCTTTATTAACCCATTTAAAACCTGCATTAGAGTTGACTTTCCGCTTCCGGTGTGGCCAATTACACCAATTATTTCACCAACTTCTGCAGAAAAGTTTATATCTTTTACAGCAGCTCTGGAAATTGTGCTGTTTTTAGCATAAGTGTAACATAAATTTTTAACTTCAAGTATACTCAAAGGACATTACCTCCTTTAAGTAAATCTCGCAAAATATCAACGGTTTTATCTATTGAAACAGCTTTTGTTTCTATGTTAATTCCGTTCTGTTTTAATTTTAAAAGCAACTCTGATGATTGTGGTAAACTTAACCCTGCTCGTTTTAATAAAGGCAGATTTGAAAATATATTTTCAGGTTTATCTAAAGCAATAATTTCACCTTTATCCATTACTGCTATACGATCACAATTTTCAGTTTCTTCCATATTATGAGTAATTAAAATTATAGTAATACCCTTATCTTTATTAAGCTTTAAAATAGTTTCAATAACTTCTTTTCTTCCAGTAGGATCAAGCATAGCGGTAGATTCGTCAAAAACAATACAAGATGGTTCCATAGCAAGTACACCCGCAATGGCCACTCTTTGCTTTTGGCCGCCGGAAAGTTTATGCGGTGGAAAATCTTTAAATTCATACATATTGACAGTTTTTAAAGCATTATCTACCCTCTTGCGTGTTTCATCACTAGAAAATCCTAGATTTTCAGCACCAAATGCAACATCTTCCTCAACAATAGAAGCAACAATTTGATTATCAGGATTTTGAAAAACCATACCAACAGTTTGCTTAATTAAAATGTCATTTTTATCATCTTTGGTATCAATGTCATTTACTAACACGTAGCCGCTATCGGGTTTTAATAGGCCATTAAGCATTTTTGCAAGTGTAGATTTTCCACTACCGTTATGTCCTAAAAACGCAATAAACTCACCCTTGTTTATAGAAAGGGTGATGTTATTTAAGGTGGGTTCATCATCTATGTTCTCACCGCTGTATTTAAATGATAAATTTTTAATGTCAATAATCTTTTCCAAAATATCACTTTTTCCAAATAGTTGTATTGCCACACGGTAAAACAATATCTCTTACAGTAGCTTTAAGTCCAATTTCATCAGTTTTGACTGTTCCAATATCTTTACCGTTTAAAACGTATTCTTTAACCATATAGTTTAAAATTGTTGGTGAAAGGCCCGCTGTATATGTATTGAGCAAGAAATATTTAGCATTATCACTTAATAATTCACCAGATAATGTTAATAATTCAGATAATTTTTCTTCAATTTTAAACACTTCGCCACCAGGACCTCTGCCATAAGATGGTGGATCCATAATTATTGCATCATATTTATTTCCACGTCTGATTTCGCGTTTTAGAAATTTAATACAATCGTCAACCAACCAACGTACATTTTTATCAATTAATCCGCTAGATGCAGCATTTTCTTTTGCCCATAAAGTCATGCCCTTAGATGCATCAACGTGCGTTACTGTTGCACCACTGCTTAGCGCTGCAACAGTAGCGCCACCGGTATAAGCAAACAAATTTAAAACCTTCATGCTATTATCTGTGTTATCTTTAATAAAATTCCAGTTAACTGATTGCTCCGGAAAAAGACCTGTGTGTTTAAATCCCATCGGTTTTAGATTAAACGTTAAATCTTTATAGCTAATACTCCAAACGTCCGGTACTTTTTTTAGCATTTCCCAATAGCCGCCGCCCGAATTACTGCGATGATATATGGCATGTGCCTTGTGCCATAGTGGGCTTTTGGGGTTGTCCCAAATAGCCTGAGGCTCGGGGCGAATTAAAATAATATCGCCCCAACGTTCAAGCTTTTTACCATTTGCAGCATCAATTAATTCATAATCTTTGAAATCAGTTATATATCTCATTTACACTTTACTTTCGATCACGGCCGCAATATCTTTGGCCATTTTTGTAATATCTTTTATATTGGTTCCTTCAATCATAACCCTTACAAGCGGTTCTGTACCGGAAGCTCTAACAAGAATACGACCCTCAGAACCTAAAAGTTTTGATTTTTCTTTAATAACAGACTGTATATCATTATCTATATTCAATATTTTCTTCACGTTATCACTGACTTTGACATTAATCATAGTTTGTGGATAACTAGTCATTATAGATGCTAATTCTGATGCGGTTTTATTATTTTTTACCATTGCAGCCGCAAATTGAATACCAGTTAATTGACCATCACCCGTAGAAGCATAATCTTTAAAAATTATATGCCCCGACTGCTCACCGCCAATTTTGTAACAGTTTTTAACCATGCTTTCAAGCACGTTTCTGTCTCCAACTGCAGTAACATCTACATCAATGTCATTTTCTTTGGCAAATTTCATAAAACCAATATTTGTCATTACTGTAATAACAGCAGTGTTGTTATTAAGCTTGTTCTTTCCTTTAAGTTCCTTGGCAAAAACAGCAATGAATTTATCGCCATCTATAATTTGTCCCTTTTCATCAACCGCCAAACATCTATCTGCATCGCCATCAAACGCTAAACCCAAATCCATGCCGTTTGCATTTACAAATCTGATAAGGTCACGCATATCGGTTGATCCGCATTCAGAATTAATATTAGTTCCGTTTGGTTTAGCGTGCAGCATATAGCATTCTGCACCAAGTGCTGTAAAAATTTTTTCTGCAGTATAAAATGCGCTACCATTAGCACAGTCAATAGCAATTTTTAAACCGTTAAAATCGACATTAACAGTAGATAATAAATGCTTAATATAATCTTCTAAATAGTCTTCTCTATTAAATATACTACCAACATCTCCACCAATTGGCATTGAAATTGGGCTCATATCGTCCAATACAAGACTTTCTATTTCTTCTTCCATTTTATCAGGTAGTTTATAACCATTTGAATCAAAAATCTTAATTCCGTTATATTCACAAGGATTGTGAGATGCTGAAATCATAATACCAGCATCCGCTCCACAGTTACTCACTAGAAATGCAACAGCCGGAGTTGGAACGTATCCAACAAGTACAACGTCAGCACCCGTAGAACAAATACCAGCAGATAAAGCGCTTTCCAGCATCGTTGAGCTTGCTCTGGTATCTTTACCAATTAAAATTTTAGGTCTTTTAATTTTTTCACTTGCAAGAACGTATGCTGCAGCTCTGCCAATATTCATAGCCAGCTCACATGTTATATCTCTGTTTGCAATACCTCTTGCTCCATCAGTTCCAAATAGTCTTCCCATTTTATCATACCTTTCATTAAAAAGTTTGTTGACCGGGCTTTTCAATGTTTAAATGCTTATAAGCAGCCCCTGTAACACACCTTCCCCTGCTGGTACGAGATAAAAATCCGATTTGCATCAAATATGGCTCATATACATCTTCGATGGTTACACTTTCTTCCCCGACAGCGGCAGATAACGTATCGAGTCCAACGGGACCGCCGTCGTAAAGTTCAATAATAGTTGTAAGCATTCTTCGGTCGAAATCGTCTAAGCCAAGTTCATCAATGTCAAATCTATTTAGTGCAGCGATTGAAACCTCCTCATTTATTTTTCCATTATACTCAATCTGAGCAATATCTCTAACCCTCTTTAAGAGTCTGTTAGCTATACGTGGTGTTCCGCGGCTACGTGATGCTATTTCTAAAGCACCGGCATCATCTATTTCTATATCAAGTATGCCCGCAGAACGTTTAATAATTGATGCAAGATCTTTTGGAGAATATAAATCTAAACGAAGTAACACACCAAAACGGTCTCTTAACGGTGCGCTTAGTTGGCCGCTTCGGGTTGTAGCGCCAACCAAAGTAAAATATGGTAAATTTAATCTAATACTTCGTGCAGAAGGACCTTTGCCTATAATTATATCTAAAGAATAATCCTCCATTGCAGGATAAAGTATTTCTTCTACTGCGCGGGAAAGACGGTGAATTTCATCAATAAAAAGCACGTCACCCTCGTTAAGATTGGTAAGCAAAGCAACAAGATCACCCTGTTTTTCAATTGCAGGACCAGAGGTTACTCTAAAATTAACACCCATTTCATTTGCAAT
>JAZNNZ010000146.1:0-3405 GCA_045580525.1 Acutalibacteraceae bacterium | reverse complement strand
CACCCTTTTTGAAAAACTCCCATAGAGTTTCTGAAGTTTGCAACAGTCATACCAAAACCATAAATATAAAAGTTAATCAGCAAAACAGAAATTTCCATATCACTTAAGGTATGTCCAATCCACCAATTCGCAAACAACTTTAGAAATGGAAATAATGTTGCTGTACATATACCGTATATTAAATATGTAAAGTGATATGATTGGTAAAAAATTTGTTTTGTACGTAGCTTATCGCCCGATGCATAAACATCGCCAATACTTGCGGTAATACCATCGTTAAAACAACCCAACAGTTCATTCAGTGCGCCAAGCAACATATTAAAGCTTGCATATATTGCAGTGGTTGCTACAGATACAAACTTACTAATTAAAAAGGTATCAATAGTTGCATCTAAAGTGCGGCACAATTTATATACCGATAAGCTACCAACGTCTTTTAATAAGTCTTTCTTTTCCGGTTTGGTTAAGTCCTCTTTTGATGTGAACGAGTGAGAATATCTACGTTTTGAGACTACACCATAAACAATGCCGCTTAATATTGTTGTAAAAAGTGCAACAAGCAAATATAAATAAATGTTCTTAAACAACCATAATACCAAAATCTGTAAACCATGCTTTAAAAATATAGATGAATAATGAATGATTGTATAAATATATCTATCTTGCTTTGCTAAAATTAATATAGATCTATATTGCAGAAACTGCGCTACCACGCTGGTTGCCAAAACAATTATATATAACGACCACAGACTTTCGGGAAAGGTTGGCGCTTCTTTTACAAACAAATGCAAAAAAGGTATAAACGCTAAGCCTACAATCAAAATTACAAAGGCAATAAAACAAGAAATTTTTTTATAGAAATTCAGTATTTTTTCTATTTCATATTTATTATTTTCCGCAATTTGTTTATACAATCTAAACATAATCGCGTTATTAATACCGAGTTCTGCAAGGTTAAGTATTTTTAAAACATCAGTAAAAAGACCGTTAATACCTGAATATTCAAGTCCTAAAAGTCTTATAAAAACAGCCTGCAGCACAAAGCTTAAAATACTGCTTACAAGTGAACAAACAATGCCTACAACACTGTTTATTGCAGATTTTTTTGTTCTTGACATACTATCCTTCTTTTTAATTATTTCTCTTTATTTAAAATTGAATTCAATTCTTCATATACGGCATTTGCCCATACATCCATTGAATATTTATCTTTTAAAATTTGTCTATTACCGTTTTGTTCATCTTCAGTAATAGTATGATTTAACGCAGACAGCAAAGCATCTTTAAGTGAATTAGAATCTCCGGATTTAAACTCATATCTCGCATCAAATTCCCTTGACCACGATGTACCCGGTATATCAGATACAACTGTTACAAGGCCGCTGTAAATTGCCTCCGCCAAAGCAAAAGAAAATCCCTCACTACGGCTTGCCGATATCATAATATCCGCTCTATTATAAAGAGAAGACACATCACTTGTTGGTTCTAAAAGCTCTACCCAATTGGGCGTTTTATCATAACGCTCGTTCATATACTCATAAGTATTTTTTTGAGAAGATACCAAAAGCTTAATGTTTTTGCCCTCGTTAATCAGTTTTTCACAAGCATCAAGCGTTACATCCAAACCTTTTGTGTGAGGCTGCCATCCAAAAATGAGTATATTTTTATTATCTACATTTTGGGTTGAAGGCTCCTTAAGCCTTGAAAAATCCAATGCATTGCGTATAGTAACACATTGATTTTTAGGTTTAAAAGAATTAATAGCCATTGTTACAGGTTCCGACACTGCAATATGATAGGTTTTACCAAAACCAAATATATTAAACTTTATCCAGTTTTTGATTTTTTTCTTTAGATTTACATTGTCAACGCCCATTCGCATATGCCAAATAATCGGTGTAAATGGTGCCGCAAAGTGTGCAGTAAAATCCCAACCACACATATGTGAATAGATTAAATTAATTTTTTCATTTTTAAATATTTTTCTAAGAGCTTTAAAATTATTAAAACTATACGGGTTATAATCTAAATAGTAAATCTTGTTTGTTTCTTGTAATTTTTCAACCCATTCAAACTGTTCTACCTCTTTTGGAAAAACGTAAACAACATAATTGTTGTTACCAATCATCATTTCATTAAATGCATATAATGATGCTACAAAATTGCTGTAATAAGGTCCATAATAACTTGCAACAACCGCACAACGAATTTGTTTCATAATTTATTCAACCTCAATCAATTTTTCATTTTCAACCCATTTTTTATACATATCTAAGACAAATAGTTCTGTTTTATAATACTTATTAAAAATATCTTTTTTTTCTTTAATTGCGTTATCGTTAAGAGGAAATTTTTCAATTTCATTATCAAGTGCCGGAACAAGTAGCTTGCATTTTGCGTGTTTTTTTACCGCTTCGTGTACTCTTATATGCATTTCGTGACCGTATTCACCCTCGACATTGTGGGTAGCACAAATATTAAACTCGCCCAGTTTAAAAGATTTACATATATATTTTTCTAATAGATTAACCCTTTTATCTCGTGAGTGTAAGGGATACGCCCTATATTTAACACCATAAATTTTCATAACCTTTTTAAAATCTTTAAAACGAATTAAAGACCATCCGTCTGTTAAAAGAACAACGTAGGGTTTATATTCTTTTATAAACTTATGAAAAAACAATGTGTCATCATCGGGATGGGCAATAAACAATATTGAATGCTCGGTTGGTTTGTTAATTTTGTCACGTATTCCCCACCAACAACGACAAAGCAAATTATAAAAATAACCTACTAACACATAAATTTTATGTATAATTTTTTTAATTTTAATCACAAACTTTCAAACATTTCTTCTACTGCGGCAACGGTTTTTTCGGTACTAAATTTTTGACCTCTGATTAATGCCTGCTTTGCATAATTTTTTCGTAAATTCTCATCATTAAGCATTTGCTTTAAACCGTTGTATATACCCTCTTCACTATTCTCGGTTACAATACCGTATTCGTTATTGTAACCCAACAATTCATATGCACCAGAACAGCAAGTACTTACAACAGGGGTACCAACAATTAGTGATTCGGTAACGGCGGTACTAAATCCTTCACGACGAGAAGAACAAATAAACATATCTGCAGCTTTTACATATTTATATGGATTGTCTGTAAACCCTAAAAGATGAAAAGAATTGCTTAAGTTATATTCTTTAATCCTTTGGGCTAACATTTCTTCTTGATCGCCTGTACCTAAAATATAAATATGATGCATTATTCCTTCATCTATAAGTTTTTTATGTACGTTTATTAATCGATCGTAACCTTTTTGATTGGTCAATCTTCCAACAGAGAAAACATTGATCTCGTTTGATAACTCTTTATCTAACGGTTCGTTTGACATAGCAACAAT
>JAZNNZ010000145.1:0-5756 GCA_045580525.1 Acutalibacteraceae bacterium | reverse complement strand
CATATCTAATCTTAACATAGCGTTTTCAGAACCAAACATTGCTTCTGCCAATGCTTTGCATAGCTCTGTTTTACCAACACCCGTAGGGCCTAAAAAGATAAACGAGCCTATTGGACGGTTTTTGTCTTTTATACCAACCCTGCCGCGTCTTATAGCCTTTGAAACCGCCTTAACTGCTTCATCCTGACCAATAATACGGTCATGCAAAATATCTTCCATTTTAAGAAGTCTTTCACTTTCGGCTTCGGTTAATTGGGTTACGGGTACACCCGTCCAAGAAGAAACGATTGTTGCAATATCTTCTTCAAAAACAGAAGCGGTAAATTCCCCGTTTTGTTTATAATCTGCCTTTGCTTTTTCAAGTTGATCTTTAATTTCTTTGGCCTTATCGCGCATTTCGGCCGCCTTTTCATAATCTTGCGCATTAACAAAGGCTTCTTTTTCTGCTTGAAAGCTTTTAAGCTTATTTTCAAGCTCCTTTATGCTTTCCGGAGTTTTGGTGGTTTTTAATCTTACTTTTGACGCCGCTTCGTCAATTAAATCAATTGCTTTATCAGGCAAAAATCTATCGGTAATATAACGCGAAGATAGAGTTACTGCGGCATTTATGGCTTCGTCTGAAATTTTAACTTTATGGTGAGCTTCGTACTTTGTACGTAGCCCCTTTAAAATTAAAATTGCATCGGCTTCGTTTGGCTCATTAACCGTAACGGGTTGAAAACGACGTTCAAGCGCTGAATCTTTTTCAATGTTTTTACGGTATTCTTCCAATGTTGTAGCGCCAATTACGCGCAATTCTCCACGTGCTAAACTTGGTTTTAAAATATTTGCGGCATCTGTTGAACCTTCTGCAGAACCTGCGCCCATAATGGTATGAAGCTCATCAATAAACAAAATAACATTTTTATCTTCTATGGCTTCATCTATAGCCGCCTTAATGCGTTCTTCAAAATCACCGCGATATTTTGTTCCTGCAACCATACCCGTTAAATCTAACGCTATTACCCTTTTATCTTTTATGGTTTCGGGGGCATCGTCGCTTATAATTTTTAACGCCAGGCCTTCTGCAATTGCAGTTTTACCAACACCCGGTTCACCAATTAAAACGGGGTTGTTTTTTGTTCTACGACCTAGTATTTCTATTACACGTTCAATTTCTTTTTCACGACCAATTACAGGATCTAATCTACCTTCTTGAGCCTTTTCGGTTAAATCGACACCAAACTTATTTAAGGTTTTGGTGTTTTTATTTTTTTGCTTTTTAGTGGGCTTATTATCATACTCACCCTTTGAAACAACACTCTGACAGCCTTCTAATATTTTTTGAACGTCAGCCTTTATTTCAAGTAAAAAGCGGTTAGCATAATTATCGCCTTCATGTAAAATGGCGGTTAAAATATGCTCTGTTCCTACAAACTCGTTACCAATACCTTTGGAGCTTTCAATAGCTTTTTCTAAAATTCTTTTGGCTCTGGGGGTTAGGTGTTCGGGGGTAAGTTCTGAATTTTGACCGCGACCTATTACCTTTTCAAGTAATTCTTCTATGGCTTCTGCGGTTGCACCGTTATCATTTAATATAGTTTTAGCAACACCTTCTGTTTTAAGTAAACCTATTAAAAGATGTTCACTTCCTACATAAGTGTGGCCAAACTCTTCTGCTGTTATAATTGCTAAATTTATTGCGTTGTTACCGTTTTCGGTAAAACCGTTAAAGTTATATTTCAATAAAGCTCACACTCCTTTAATCTTTCTCTTATAATATTTGCTCTTAAAATATCGCGGTCATTTGGTGTTAAAAGACCGTTTTTACTTTGCAGCATATTAGGTTTTGTTTCTATAAATATTTCTACAGGTAAAGAATTACTAATACCCTTTAAAATTCCCATGGATACACCAAGTTTTATGCGAGAAACCAACTTTGCGGTTTCACTTGATGATATTATTCTTGCGGATTTTAATATTCCCAATGCACGAAAAACAGTATCTTCTAATTTTTCTTTACCGTATTCATTTCTGGCGGTTTTTTCTCTCGATATAATCTGCTCTACAATGCCTTTTAGGTTATTAAGAGCATCTTCTTCGGTTAAACCAAGTGTTACCTGGTTTGAAACCTGATAAAATCCGCCTTCTGCGCTACTTCCTTCACCATAAAGGCCGCGCAAAGTAAAACCAATTTTTGAAATTGAGTCTTTAAGCGATGGAATTACCCCCATACCTTCTATGGCAGGTATATGGAGCATTAATGAAGCACGAAGTCCTGTACCTAAATTTGTTGGACAGGCGGTTAAATAGCCCAGTTCATCACTAAAAGCTATGTCTAGTTCTTTTATTAAAACGCTGTCAACTTCTTTTGCTTTTTTAAAGGCTTCTTCTAAATTATTATCTCCCATAATTACCTGAATACGAATATGATCTTCTTCGGCAATCATAATGCTTACGGTTTCATCATCTGATAAAAGCATTGCTTTGCCCAAAAAAGACGCGGCAAAATCGGGACTGATAATATGGCGCTCAACCATTGAAGGAATTTCAATTTCTGCGCTATTGGTTGTAATGAAATTTAATTTACCAAAGGAAAATTCTTTATTATCTAATGCTTTTTTAACGGTATTGCAAAGTTCTTTTATTTGCTCGTCGTTCATTTTATGTGGAAAGGGCAAATTCTTTATATTACGGGCAATTCTTATTCTTGTGCTAATGGCAATATCACCACTATTTTTATACCAGCTCATTATTTTGCCCCCTCTAGCTTTTTAATTTCATCGCGCAGCTTTGCGGCATCTTCAAAACGTTCTTCCGCAATTGCCTTTTTAAGCTCTTCCTTTTTTAATTCAAGCAAATTAACTTCTACTGTGTTTTCTGATTCTTTTTCAGATTTTATATGCTTGGTGCTACCGTGAATTAAATTAATTGACGGTAAAATTTCAGTTTTAAAGGTATCATAACAGTTACTGCATCCGGCTTTTCCGGTGTGTTTAATATCACTAAAGCTGCTGCCACACACATTACAGCGCTTTGGTGCGGTTATAGCGGCATTTTCACCCAAAAGTGAAGAAAATACATTTGGAAAATAAAAGCTTGAAATATTTAAATTTTCGGCACAGCTAGGACATAGATGTTCTTCTGTAACCTTACCGTTAATTACCGACTTATAATGTGTTGTAGCGTTATTTTTGCCACATTTAGTACATAACATTTAATTCACCTTCTATATTCTTGTCATAAACATTTGTTTTAAAACAGCGGCACGATAACCATCGTGTAACGCAACCGGAATTTCGCGAAGTACCGGCGTTGAAATTGCGGTCATCATAAGCACCGCCGCATCGTCATCAATAAGTTCCATATCTCTGCTATTGGTTATAAGCACCCTTGCGGCAACACCGTCAATACGATTGCCTATAGAATTAATAATATGCATAAGCGCCGAGCTTTTATCAATTCTTACGCGGGTAATTTTTATAAATCCCCCACCGCCACGACGACTTTCTATAATATAACCGTGCTCAGGTGTGAAGCGTGAAGATAAAACATAGTTAATCTGGCTTGGTACGCAACCAAGCATTGATGCTAATTCATTACGCTGGATTTCTGCAGTGTTTTCTGAAGACTCGTTTAACATATTAATAATAGTTTCAGTAATAATATCGCTAATTCTCATACCTTTACCGCCCTTTAATAAGTTTGACTTTTACTGACTTTCAATTATATTATACACGAAGGTCAGTAAAAGTCAAGAATTATTTTAATTTTTTTATTTGTAACACATTTAAATAAAAAATCATAGTATATCAATGAAGAACGAAAGGAGGTAACAAGTATGTGTGGTTGCAACCTATTCGGCGGCAATAGCTGCACTTGGGTGCTTATTTTAGTTGTTATTTTACTACTTTGCAATAACGACTGCGACAATAATGGCCGTAACAATGACTGTTGCTGCGGATAATAAAACAAAAGACTGTTACCTTAAAGTGTAAAAAGAAAAATGACCTTTCATACGAAAGGTCATTTTTTATTTATTGGTGTTTTCCCAAATTATATCAAAGAGCTCTTTTAGTCGGTCCTTACGACCTTCTAAATAAAGGTAACCAAACAATGTTTCTAGTCCCGTTGCTTTATGGTAGTCCCCTACCTTTGAATTTTTAGGAATGTTTTGCGCCTTTGAATTTCTTCCGCGACGGAATATTGAAACCTCTTCTTCGGTTAGCATATCTTTAATGTAGGTTAGCGCTTCGCTTTGAGCGTTTGCATTAACATATTGCACAGAAGTTTTATGAAGCTCTCCTAAAGGCTTTTCGGGCTCTATAAGGCGCTCACGCACCATAAGACCATAAACTGCATCGCCAACAAAGGCAAGTGTTGAACCATTATATTTTGATGCTGACATACATATCCCCTAGCTTATATAATCAAACTCAATATCGTAAACAGAAACGGTATCGCCATCTGCAATGCCTTGTTTTTCAAGTTCTTCAATAATACCGCTGTCTTTAAGCACCCTTTGGAAATACTGCATTGATTCATAATCATCAGGGTTGGTATTATTCATAATTTTAAGTAGCCATGGCGCATCTATAAAGTAAACACCGTCTTCTTTACGAATTTTAAATTCACGATTGTTTTCTAATTTAAACTCAATAATTTCAGGTTCCGGTTCATAGATTTTAACGGGTGGCAATGCCGCTAATTTTTCTGCAGCCGCTTTAACAACTGCATCGGTGCCTTCCGCTATTGCCGCCATAACGGGATAAAAGCTATAGCCCTTATTTTCAAAATATTCTTTATAGGTAGCTAATGTTTCATCGTCAACTAAATCGCACTTATTTGCAACTACTATTTGCTCTTTTTGTGCAAGTTCTTCTGAAAAACTAAACAGCTCACTATTAATCTTATCGAAATCTTCTTTAGGATCTCTGCCTTCACTTCCGGAAATGTCAAGCACGTGAACAATAAGCCTACATCTTTCAATATGACGTAAGAAATTATGACCTAAACCTACGCCGTCAGCGGCACCTTCGATAAGGCCGGGAATGTCTGCCATAACAAAAGAAGTACCTTCTTCTATTCTTACAACACCTAAAACGGGTGTAAGGGTGGTAAAATGATAGTTTGCAATTTTAGGCTTGGCTTCACTAACTACAGACAAAAAGGTGCTTTTACCAACATTTGGAAAACCGACAAGACCTACGTCTGCAAGAAGCTTAAGTTCTAATACTGCATCTATTTCTTCACCGGGGTTACCTTCTTTTGCAAAGCGTGGAATTTGGCGTGTAGATGTTGCAAAATGGGTATTTCCCCATCCACCGTTACCGCCTTTTGCGATAATTACAGGTTCTTCACCGGAAACGTCTGCAATGATACGACCGGTATTGGCATCTTTAACCAACGTGCCTTTAGGTACACTGATAACTAAATCTTTACCCTTTTTGCCACTACAACGCTTTGTACCACCGTTTTCACCGTTTTCTGCTAAATATTTTCTTTTATATCTGAAATCTGCAAGTGTTGAAAGGTTGCCATCTGCAACCATAACAACGTTACCGCCCCTGCCGCCATCACCGCCGTCAGGACCGCCGGCTGCAACGTATTTTTCACGATGAAAAGACACCGCACCGTTACCGCCATTACCTGCTTTTATAAAAACTTTTGCTATATCAACAAACATTTAGTTACTCCTAAAATAGCTTTAATGTAAATTTAAATACAAGTGATATTAAATAATAAAACAAAACTGCCCCACCAATAAAAAGAAGAAT
>JAZNNZ010000144.1:0-2190 GCA_045580525.1 Acutalibacteraceae bacterium | reverse complement strand
AACAAAAACGACAAATCATTGTTATAATGATTTGTCGTTTTTATATATTGAAATTTTTAATAATATTTGTTACACTTAAAATGAAGAAATTTGGGAATTTTTTAAATTAGGAAGTAATAAAATGGTAAGAAAAGATTTAAGAAACATTGCAATAATTGCCCACGTTGACCACGGTAAAACCACACTTGTTGACGAAATGTTAAAACAGGGCGGCTCTTTTAGAGAAAACCAGGTTGTAGAAGACAGGGTTATGGACTCTAACGATATTGAGCGTGAGCGCGGAATAACAATACTTGCTAAAAATGCAAGTACTTATTATAAAGACGTAAAAATTAATCTTGTAGATACCCCCGGACACGCCGATTTTGGCGGTGAGGTTGAGCGCGTACTTAAAATGGTTGATGGCGTATTGCTACTTGTTGATGCCTTTGAAGGCCCAATGCCACAAACCCGATTTGTACTTGAACGTGCTTTGGAATTAAATCATAAGGTAATAATTGTTGTAAATAAAATTGATAGACCGGATGCCAGAACCGATGAAATTGCCGATGAAGTGTTAGAGCTGTTTTTGGAGCTTGATGCTACCGATGAGCAGCTAGACAGTCCAATAATTTATTGTTCGGGGCGTGATGGCACAGCATCTCTTTCTGCATACGAGCAGGGCGAAGACTTAACACAGCTTTTCGAAACCATTGTAAATTATATTGAACCATACGAAGCCGATGAAACAGCTCCATTAAAAACACTTGTTTCTTGTATTGATTATAACGAGTACGTTGGTAGAATTGGTATTGGCAGAATAGAAAGCGGCATATTAAAGGTTGGTACCGAAGTTGCTAAATGTGATTATCACAACCCTGAAATTAAGGGTAAATCTAAAATAACCGCAATTTATCAGTTTGACGGTATTAGCAGAGTAAAGGTTGAAGAAGCAAAGGCGGGTGATATTGTTGCTTTTGCGGGTGTTGATTCAATTAACATTGGCAACACCATATGCGATACAAACAATATTGAACCTATTGAATTTGTAAAAATTTCTGAACCTACAGTTGAAATGACCTTTTCTGTAAACGATAGTCCCTTTGCAGGGCGTGAAGGCAAATTTGTAACTTCCCGTCAGATTTCTGAAAGATTAAATAAAGAATTGCTGCGTGACGTTTCACTTCGTGTAACGCAGGGCGATACTGCCGAAAGCTTTTTTGTAGCCGGCAGAGGTGAAATGCACCTAAGCATTTTGATTGAAAATATGCGCCGAGAAGGCTATGAATTCCAGGTAAGCACACCTAAAGTTTTATTTAAAACGGTAGATGGCGAACTTATGGAGCCTTATGAAGATTTGGTTATTGACGTTAACGAAGAATCGGTTGGGGTTGTAATGGAAAAAATAGGTCTTCGTAAAGGGGAACTTACCAAAATGACACCCCAAGGAAACCGTATGAGATTAGAGTTTTTAATTCCTTCACGTGGGCTTTTAGGCTATAGAAGTGAGTTTTTAACCGACACCCGTGGTGAAGGCATATTAAACACAATATTTAACGGATATAAGCCTTATAAGGGTGATATTACAAGTCGTCAGACAGGTTCACTTGTAGCATTTGAAACAGGCGAAGCTGTAACCTACGGACTATATAACGCTCAAGAAAGAGGAACCTTATTTATTGGCCCCGCAACACCTGTTTATGCAGGTATGGTAGTTGGTGTTAGTCCTAAAAATGAAGATATTACCGTTAACGTTTGCAAGAAAAAGCACGTAACCAATATGCGTGCGGCGGGTAGTGATGAAGCATTAAGGCTAACTACACCTAAAAATATGTCGCTTGATGAAGCAATTGAGTTTTTAGGTGAGGATGAAATGCTTGAAGTCACACCAAAAAGCATAAGAATAAGAAAGAGATATTTAGATCACGCAGTAAGAATGAGAATCTTAGCGGCTAAAAAGGCTAAAAACTAAAGGAGAAAAATATGCTAGCTCAAGATGTAATTTTTAAAATTTTACTTCCGCTTCTTGGCGGATTAGCCTTGTTTTTGTTTGGTATGGATGAAATGGGCGGCGGACTTGAAAAGGTCGCAGGCGGTTCTTTAGAACGTGTTTTATCTAAACTAACAAACAGTCCTATAAAGGGTGTTCTTTTAGGCTTACTTGTAACAGCTGTTATTCAGTCTTCTTCTGCAACAACCGTTATGGTGGTA
>JAZNNZ010000143.1:0-3088 GCA_045580525.1 Acutalibacteraceae bacterium | reverse complement strand
TAGCGCCATATTATATTATTAAAAAGCTCATGAATCACTTAGAAACAGTTAACGGTAGTGTAGTTGTTGTTTCGAGTATAGCTCATAATTATTCAAAAATTCGAGAGAATGATATTGACTTTAAAAGGATTAAAAAAGCTTCACTTTGTTATGGCAACGCTAAAAGGTTTTTGACATATTCATTACATAAATTGTTTGAAAGCAATCCAAATATATCTTTGAGCATTTGTCATCCTGGAATAACATTTACTAATATAACCGCTCACTACCCTAAAGTTGTTTTTGCCCTGATAAAGTATCCCATGAAAATAATATTTCATAGTCCGCAAAAAGCGTCATTATCAATTATTTTTGGCCTGTTTAATAAAACAGAATATAAGCAATGGGTAGGACCAAAATTTTTAAATATCTGGGGCTTACCAAGGCTTACAACGCTTAACACAGCAAGTGATGATGAAATAAATAAAATATTTGAATTATCAGAGTCGATTTATAAAGAAATAAGTGAGGATTAATATGGAATTTTTAGAATTAGCAAAAATACGTCAGTCTTGCAGGAAATATGACAAACTAAAACATATAGAGCAAGATAAAATTGATAAGATTTTAGAAGTTGCAAAATTATCACCATCTGCGTGTAATGGTCAACCATATTTTATAACAATTTGCAAAGGTGATATAAAAGATCTTGTTGCTAAAGAAACACAAGGAATGGGCATGAATAAGTTTTCTTCAGATGCGGATGTACTGTTGGTGATTTCTGAAATGCCATATGTTAAATCTGCTGCAGTTGGTTCCAAAGTAAAAAATAATGATTATAGATCTATAGACATAGGAATTTTAGCCGCTTTTATTACTGCAGAAGCCGCATCGTTGGGTGTTGGAAGTTGTATATTGGGTTGGTTTAATAATGCTAAAATACGTGAAATTTGCGGACTTTCTGGAGATGTTCGTTTGGTAATAACATTAGGCTATCCTAAAGATGAGCCATTAAGGGATAAAAAAAGAAAAAGTAATGAAGAGTTATTTAAAACATTATAAGAAAAATACGCTCCTTTTTGGAGCGTCTTTTTCTTATAATCCCAAAATTTTAACCATATCGTCACGTAGCTCTAGTGATAGATTTTCTGCAGAAATTTCATCATCAGCTACAGCTGATACATATACCTTAATTTTAGGTTCTGTACCCGATGGTCTTACTGTTACAGTTGACATATTTTCTAACTCATAAGCAAGAACGTTAGACTTAGGTAGACTAATTTTATCGGTTGTATTGGTTGTTAGGTTTGTAGATATAGAATTATTATAATCTTTAACTGTAACCACTTTAATACCCGATATTTCTTTTGGTGGATTTTTACTTAATGAGTACATAGCGTTTTTCATATCTTCCATACCACTAATGCCTTCACAAGTAATGCTGTGTTGCAAATTTTTATAGTATCCAAATTCTTTATACAACTCGTTTAATACATCTAAAAGATTTTGATCTTTTGTTTTAAAGTATGCAACCATCTCGCAAATTAACATGGAACCAACAACAGCATCTTTATCTCTTACATAGCTACCAGAGAGATAACCGTAACTTTCTTCAAATCCTAAAATATAACGATTTTCTTCGCCTTTTTGTTCTAATAAAAGAATTTGTTCACCAATAAATTTAAAGCCTGTAAGTACATCAATAAGAGTACAACCATATTTTTCGCAAATCGGCTTACAAAGCTCTGTTGATACAATGGTTTTTACAGCAATAGGATTTTTAGGAAGGGTTCCAAGTTCGGTCTTTCTTCTAAGTAAATAATTAAGCATTAATGCGCCAATTTCGTTTCCGTTAAGTAAAGTGTATGTACCGTTATTTTTAACTGCAACACCAACTCTATCACTATCAGGATCTGTTGCTAAAAGAATATCGGCATCAAAATCTTTGGTCATATCTAATGCCAAATCAAATGCTTCTTTAAATTCAGGATTCGGAAACGGAACTGTAGGGAAGTGGCCATTGGGAAGTTCTTGTTCTTTAACGATCTTTACGTTTTTAATGCCAATTTTATCTAAAATTCTTCTAACGGGTTTATTTCCGGTTCCGTGTAGTGGAGAGTAGATTACCTTTAGTTCATTCAAAGCATACGACTCGTCTATACAGCTTTGAGCGTAAACGTTGTCTAAGTATTTGTTTATTATATCTTCTCCAATATATTCAATGATACCGTTGTTAACAGCTTCATCAAAATCGCAATCTTTAACACCATCAAAAATATCAACGCTATTTATTATTGAAGTAACATAATCGCTTTCTTTTGGGCCTAATTGGCAACCGTCGTTTCCGTATGCTTTATAACCGTTGTATTTAGAAGGATTGTGGCTTGCTGTTATAACTATACCTGCATCGCATTTTAACGATCTTACAGCAAACGAAAGCATAGGAGTTGGCATTAACTCTTTGTAAATATATACTTTAACACCATTTGCCGCTAAAACAGAGGCTGCCTTTTTTGCAAACACATCTGAATTTATACGACAATCATATGCAATTGCAACCTTGCCATTATCATTAACCGATTTTACATATTCAGCAAGTCCTTGTGTTGCGTGTCCTACAGTATAAATATTCATTCTATTGGTACCAGCACCTATAATTCCACGTAGTCCTGCCGTACCAAATTCTAAACTTTTATAAAAGCAATTCAAAATTTCTTCATCGTTGTTTTGCATATTTTTTAGTTCGTTCAGCAAAACTTTATCTTCTACCTTGTTTAACCACTCTATATATAATTTTTTATGCATAAAAACGCTCCTTTTTCGAACAAACTGTTAAAATTATTATACATATTTTTATTGAAAATGTCAATAAATATGCCTTGACAAATACATTTTTTTGTTGTAAACTTATAATATCTATTAACAATATGTAGTTATTGGCGGTCATTATGCTACAATATAATAAATTATCTGATGAAGAATTAGTTTTAAAAGTTCGTTCAGGTAATGATGATGCTTTTAAAGTTTTATATGAAAGATACTTGCCTAGAATAAAGACGATGTCTTATTCTTTCCAAAGTCTTGCTTACGATATTGAAGATTTAATACA
>JAZNNZ010000142.1:0-6823 GCA_045580525.1 Acutalibacteraceae bacterium | reverse complement strand
CTAATAAAGAGTTTATAATTATAAAGGGTAATAACGATGTGGGCGATTTTCCTGAAATTTTTTGCGGCTTTATAGGTGGTCTTAAAACTATTGCAACACATGGGCATAAGCAGTATGTCAAATACAATTTAGACAGACTTTATTTCTTGGCATTGGAGAACGAGGCAAAGATAGTTTTGTACGGACACACCCATAACCCCGATATAAAACTGCAAAACGGTATATATTTTATAAACCCAGGTTGTCTTTATGGCATAAAACCCACCTACTTGGTAATAGATTTTGAAAAAAGCGGTATTATGCCCATTATAAAGCAATTGAAGTTATGAACGAATTGTAAATTTTTTAAGCCTTTGTTAAAGATTAAAAACCGACAAACACCAACAAATTGTGATAAATAAAGGTTTTTTTTACTAAATATTGAAAATGGTTTAAATTTTCACTAATTAATAGCAAAATTTTAGACTTTATAAAAAAAATAAGTATGATAAAATAAAATTGTAAGAGCAAAATGCTCAATTTTTGTGCATATTTATTGGTAATATCGCACAAAAATCAGTATATTATATGGGGTTTTGGCGGCAAAAACTGTTGTCAAAATTAACGAAAGACTGCACTCAAATAAGCCAAATTTTTTGAAAAGCTTATGGTTGAGTGTTGGTTTTCGTATTCTGTTTTTTACTATACATATAATATATATACGCGCGTGAACGCAAAAAATAGCTAGTGGAGGTAAACAAATGAAAAAAGGTTTTGCAGTATTAATGGCATTACTGATGGTTGTGGTTAGCACATTTATCAGTCCTTTAGCTGTTAATGCCCAAACTAGCGATGATGCTTTTTCCGCAATATCTAAGGGAGACGATGCTAAGACCTATACCCAGTATAGCGAAGAGCATGTTGATGTTGCCGACGCAAAAAGTGAAATCGCAATCCAAGGCGG
This sequence comes from Acutalibacteraceae bacterium, assembly GCA_045580525.1. Taxonomy (GTDB): domain Bacteria; phylum Bacillota; class Clostridia; order Oscillospirales; family Acutalibacteraceae; genus UMGS1279. The sequence goes on along the minus strand of JAZNNZ010000142.1, from coordinate 5,880 downwards.
AGCCTTCAAAACTACCCAGGGCACGGTTGAAAAAGTGGCCGAGTATATGGGTAAGCAGAACGTAGCCAAATTTAGTAAAGAAGATACAAGCGCTACCTATGAATTTGAAGTAAAAGAAGCCGCAAAGTACACAATTTTAGTTACATACATTGCTTTAGAAGGTCGTAACAACGCAATTTCTATGGGTGTTGCCATAGATGGCGTTGAACCCTTTGATGGCTTAAAGGAGGTTGAATTCCCAAGACTATGGGAAGACAACGGTGACGTTCGTGTTGACGGTATTGGTAACGAATTTTCTCCAAGCCAAAAAGAGCTGTTTGTTTACAATAAGCAATACATTCAAGATCCACTAGGTCTTGAAAGCTTTCCTTATTGCTTCTATTTAACTGCAGGTAAGCACACAATTACCCTTACATCTGTTGCAGAGCCTATTGCTATTGCAGAAATTAAGTTCTCAAAGCCCGTTTCATACGAAAGCTATGCAGACGTTTCGGCAAAATATGAGCCGGTAGCAGGTGCAGACATTCTGAGAGTAGAAGGCGAAGACGCCGCAATTAAAACCACCTATTCATTGGTAGGTAAATCTGACTCTTCAGATGTAAGAATGTCTTCAGAAAAGGGACAAAACCCGTATTTAACCCGCGTTAACTACATTGGTAACACCAACTGGCAAATGCCGGGTGAAAAAATTGTTTGGAAGATTAACGTTGCACAGTCCGGTTTATATAAGCTAGGCTTCAGATACCGTCAGAACTACGTTTTAAATGGTAACAGCTATCGTAAGCTTTATATTGACGGTAAGGTTCCTTTTGCAGAAGCTGCAGAAATGGAATTTAAGTATGACGTGAACTGGGAATATCAAGAGTGGGCACAACAAGACGGTACACCATATTTAGTTTGGTTAGATGCAGGTGAACACGAACTTGCCATGGAAGTAACACTAGGTAAGATGACCGACGTTGTACGCCGCTTAGAAGCCATTTTGTATGACGTAGGTGTAACCTACAGAAAAATAGTTATGATTACCGGTGAAACACCCGACGCTAACCGTGACTATGCTTTATTTGAACAAATTCCCGATTTAGAAGAAACACTAACCCGTTGTTATGACGAATTAGAAGCTATTGCCGCAGAAACCGAAATTCTTGCAGGTAAAGCAGGTGGTTCTAACGCAAGTAGTATTCGTTCATTAAGCAACGCTATTGACAAAATGCTGGAATTTCCCTTATCAGCACATACATACAAGAGCCTTTACTATACTAACTACACCTCCGTATCAGCTTTAGTATATGAAATGATGAAAATGGCGCTTTCAATTGACTATATTGAAATTGCTCCCGAAAGCTATGAGTTTGATGAAAACAAAGCAGACTTCTTTGAATCTTCATGGTTTACCTTTGAAAGATTCTTAAGCTCTTTCTCGGCAAACTACAACAACATTTCTGGCGAAAGCGATGCCGAAGAAACAATTGATATCTGGGTTAACTGGGGCCGTGATCAGGTTCGCGTTTTAAACGACCTTATTCAGTCTTCATTCACACCACAAACAGGTATTGGTGTTAATTTAAAAATTTCTAACGCATCATACATCCAAGGTATTCTTTCGGGTGATCCACCGGATTGTTCGTTACATATGGCAAGAAGTGAGCCTGTTAACTTAGCTCTTCGTGGTGCTATGTATAACCTGGAACAATTCCCCGACTTTGAAAAGGTTATGAGCCGCTTCTATACAAAGGATGCAGCCCTTCCTTTTGAATTCCAAGGCGGTACATACGCTTTACCCGATACCATTTCTTATTACATGATGTTCTACCGTACCGACATTTTTGAAGAGTACGGATTAAAGGTTCCAACTACTTGGGATGAATACATTCAGGTTTCTTCATTCTTAATGAGAAACAACCTTCAGGCATCTTTGCCTTACGTTCAGTTAACCGGTATTGCACAGGTTAACCAAGGTGTTGGTGCGTTCAGTATTTTCCCATCAATGCTTATTCAAAAGGGCGGAAAAATCTATACAGCAGATAACTCCGCTACCGACCTTACAAGTGCAACCGCATTTGAAGTGTTTAAGTATTGGACCGACTTTTATAACGAATATAAATTCCCCAAAACTGCCGACTTCTTTAACCGTTTCAGACTTGGTATTATGCCACTAGGTATTCAAAGCTATACACAATACATTAACTTGTCTATGGCAGCACCTGAAATCAACGGTAAATGGGCAATGGCTCCAATTCCCGGCTTTAAAGATGAAAACGGTAAAATAAACAACTCACAGGCAGGTTCAGGTACAGGCTGTGGCATTTTAGCTTCGGCTGAAAATCCAAAGGGCGGTTGGGAATTCTTAAAGTGGTGGACATCCGCCGAAACCCAATTAGCATATTCTAATAACTGTGAATCTATTTTAGGTGTTTCGGGCCGTGTTGCTACATCTAACCCCGAAGCCTTTAAGCAAATGGGCTGGGATTCAAAGAGCTTAGATGCACTTTTAACCCAATGGTCCAGATTAAAAGAAATTGAAGAAGTTCCCGGTGGTTATTACACAGCACGTGTTATTGACCAGGCATTCTGGAACGTAGTTGATAACGGTCAAAACAGTAAAGACCAATTGGTTAAATGGGCCGAAATCGCTAACAAAGAAATTGCGCGTAAACGCAAACAATATAACGTAGAGTAGGAGGTGTCAGAGTGGATATTGCTATAAATAACAATAAAAATGGTGAAGCATTAAGAAGAAAAATAGCAAAGCGTGATAAAAGACGTCAAAAGATGGTTTATTTATTTATGCTTGCTCCCTTCTTTGTACTTTTCTTCCTGTTTACAATTTTACCGGTTTTAAGCTCGGTGGTTTTAAGCTTTTTCGATTTTGACGCCGTTTCCTTCCCGAAATTTGCAGGACTAGACAACTATATGAGAATGTTTTTAGAAGATGATATCTTCCCAAAAGCATTAAGTAACACATTGGTTTTCGCTGTTATTACAGGTCCTATAGGCTTCTTCTTATCCTTTATGCTTGCATGGATGGTTAACGAATTTGGTCCTACCGTAAGAACCGTTCTTTCTTTCCTATTCTATGCACCCGCACTTACAGGTAACGTTTACTTTGTATGGCAGATTTTATTCTCGGGTGATGCATATGGTTATATGAACAGCTTACTAATTTCTTTAGGTCTTATTACCGATGCAATTCAGTGGTTAAAGAACCCACAATACGTTTTAACAATTATCGTTATTGTTCAGTTATGGTTAAGTCTTGGTACAACCTTCTTATCTAACATTGCAGGTTTACAAAACGTAAACCCCGAACTTTACGAAGCTGGTGCTATTGACGGTATTAAAAACCGTTGGCATGAATTATGGTACATAACCCTTCCTTCTATGAAGAGCATTTTAATGTTCGGTATGGTTATGCAAATTCAATCGGCCTTCTCTGTTTCGGCTGTTCCAATGACACTTGCAGGTTTCCCAAGCGTTAACTACTCTGCAGAAACAATAGTTACATTACTTACAGACGTTGGTACCGCCCGTTATGAAATGGGCTATGCCGCAGCAATTTCTGTTGTATTGTTCATTTTAATGAGCTTAACAAAAGAATTACTTGCTAAGTTTGTAAATCTAGCGGGGAGGTAAAGCGAATGGATGCTACAATGAAACAAAAAAAGCTAAAGCTTAAAACCGCCCGCAGAGACCAATATAAGAGATATACCCGTAGCGCAGGAGGAAACGTATTATATACTTTGTTCCTACTAATCTTTGGTTTATACTCAATTTTGCCAATGGTTTACTCGGTTGTTACATCCTTTAAACCACTTGACGAATTATTGGTTTTCCCACCGCGTTTTTGGGTTAACAGACCCACAATTATGAACTATGAAGTGTTACCAAGTTTGCTTGATAACCTTTCAGTGCCACTTTCAAGATACATTTTCAACAGCTTGTTTATCAGTATCTTTACAACAATAATTCACGTTGTTGTTGCTTCTATGGCGGCATACGTTTTAGCAAAGAGTGACCTTAAGTTTAAGGGTGTTATCTTTGCAATCGTTCAGTTCTCACTACTTTACAACGCATATACTTTGGAAATTCCACGTTATTTGATTTATTCAAATCTAGGTATGATAGATACATATCTTATCTATATTTTACCTGCAATTCCATCTTCAATGGGTGTATTCCTAATGAAGCAGTTTATGGATGCTAACGTGCCCGATCCGCTAATTGAGGCGGCGCGTATTGACGGTGCAGGTACCTTTAGAGTATTCTGGCAAATTGTTATGCCAATTGTTAAACCAGGTTGGTTAACCTTAACCCTTTTCTCATTCAAAGATTTATGGGCAATTCAACCCGGTGGTACAATCTTTAGTGAAGAACTAAAAACCCTACCTGCAGCGGCTTCTACAATTGCCGCAGGCGGCCTTGCTCGTTCAGGCTCTGCAATGGCAGTTACGGTTATTATGATGATTCCGCCTATTTTGGTATATTTAATTTCACAACGTAGCGTTACAGAAACAATGAGTAGCGCGGGTATTAAGTAGGGGGTGGAAGAATTGACTATGACTTTTAAGAACAAATTTGTTAAGGCAATGTCGGTTTTTCTGCTTGTAGTACTTTCAATTAGTATTGCCCTACCGGTTTCAGCAGAAACCTATCCTACAGAAGCGTATGATAATTATACCTACTGGGCAGGACCCGACGAAATTATTCCTGTAAACACCACCCCATTATATGAATATAAAGCTGTCATTGACGGTGATGCTTTAGGAATTGGCGCATTTAATGAGCCACAAGATATTTATACCGATACACAAGGTAACGTTTATATTGCCGATAGCGGCAACGGTCGTATTGTTGTAACCACACCCGACTATAAGCTAAAAACCGTTTTAAAGGATTTACAATATAAGGGCGAAACCTTAAAAATGGAAGGCCTGGGCGGTGTATACGTTTATACTAACGGTGACATTTATATTTGCGATACAAAAAATGAACGCATTATTATTACAACTATTGACGGTACCGTTAAAGACGTTTTAACATTACCTGATGACGACGTTATTCCTGAAACCTTCTCATATATGCCCACCCGTGTGGTTGTTGATAGCGACGGTATTACCTACGTTATCTCTGAAGGCTCCTACTACGGTGCTGTTATGTATGATGCAAACGGTAAATTCACAGGATTTTTCGGTGCAAACAGTGTTCAGGGTACATTCCTATCGGTTTTAACAAAAATTAAAGAGCTTATCTTCCGTAATGATGAGAAGAAGGCTAACGAAATTCAAGACCTACCTTACCAGTTTAACGATATTGCAATGGACGATAACAACTTCGTTTACACTGCAACAGGTGCTGTAAGTACCTGGATTAGTAAAACCGGTCAGTTAAGAAAGCTTAGCCCCGGTGGCACCAACGTTTTAAAGAATAAAACAGGTCCTGAAATTAAAAGTAGCGATAGTTTTAACTTCTCTGACGGTGGCGGTATCCGTTTTGCTGATAAATCAGGCTTATTCGGTCACAGAGTTACAGACCTACGTTCTTTAGACGTTGATGAATATGGTTATATGTACGGTTTATGCCGCGTTTACGGTCACGTATTTATTTATGACCAGGATTGTAGCTTATTGGGTGTGTTTGGCGGTGGTTTAAGTGAAGGCTACCAAAAAGGTACCTTTAATTCTCCGCAATCCATCCGTTACGACAGAACTACTAAAGACGTTTTAATGGTAGATAAACTTGCCGGTAACGTTACAATTTATAAAGAAACAGAATTTGGTTCTTTATTTAAACAAGCACAACAGCTAACCTATGCCGGTGCTTATACAGAATCAAAGCCATTATGGGAAAAGGTTATTTCTCAAGACAGAAACTGTCAGTTAG
>JAZNNZ010000141.1:0-2784 GCA_045580525.1 Acutalibacteraceae bacterium | reverse complement strand
CATCGTCAGGAACGGCTGAAACTCCGCATTCAAGAACATAGGGCAGTTCCATTATTACGCTCTCGATTTCAAACGGTCCGATTCTGTAACCCGATGACTTGATTACGTCGTCAACTCTGCCTACATACCAGAGGAAACCGTCCTCGTCACGCCATGCTGTATCGCCCGTATGATAATAACCGTCGTGCCAAACTTCATCAGTCTTTTCTTTGTCGTTATAATAACCGGTAAATAGTCCCGGTGGAACACCGTCTTTAAGGTTGATTACAATTTCACCGGCTTCACCACTTGGTACGGGGTTACCTTCCTGATCCATAAGCTCAACGTTATAAATTGGTGCGGGTTTACCCATTGAACCAATTTTGTGACTGGCTCCCACCATATTACCAATAATCATGGTGCTTTCGGTTTGACCAAAGCCTTCAATTATCTGAAGTCCCGTTGCCTTTTCAAATTGGCGGTAAACTTCAGGATTTAAAGCTTCACCAGCGGTGGTCATATGCTTAACCGATGAAAAATCGTAATTATTAATATCTTGTTTTACCATCATACGAAGCATTGTAGGTGGTGCGCAGAAAGTGGTAATTTTATATTTTGAGAACATTGGCAAAATTTCTGCCGCATCAAAACGGTCAAAGTCGTAAACGAAGATTGCGCCTTCGCACAACCACTGACCATACATTTTACCCCACATAGCCTTTGCCCAGCCTGTATCTGAAATGGTAAAGTGTAATCCGTTAGGATCAACATTATGCCAATATCTTGCAGTATGGAAATGTCCTAAAGGATATTTATAGTTATGTACTGCAATTTTAGGATAGCCACTTGTGCCCGAAGTAAAATACATAAGCATTGTATCATCACCACATGGCGCATCCTTAGTTCTATTGTAGTGGGTAGAATAAAGGGTGTATTCTTCATCAAAATTACGCCAACCATCTTTTTGGGTGCCAACAATAATTTTGTTTATCATACCGTCATAGCTTTTTAGTGCTTCGTCTACCTTATCAGCAGCACCGTCTTCACTGGTACAAATAATTGAAGTAATACCCGCAGACTTAAAACGATATTCATAGTCGTGCTCTTTTAGCTGACTTGTTGCAGGAATTGCAATGGCGCCTAGCTTATTAAGGCCTAACATACTAAACCAGAATTGATAATGACGTTTTAGTACAAGTAAAACCCTGTCGCCCTTCTTTATGCCTAAAGATTTAAAATAGTTAGCGCATTGGTTAGATGCCTTTTTCATATCTTTAAAGGTAAAGCGACGCTCTTGTTTATCTTTGCCAATATGTAACATTGCAAGTTTATTGGGCTCTTTACTTGCCATTTCATCAATAAGGTCAAACGCAAAGTTAAACTTATCGGTGTTTTTAAACTCAATCTTTGTTGGTGTACCGTTTTCGTTTTCTTCGGTATCGATAAACTTACGGTAAATTCTTTCTTCGGTATCTTTTAAGCCTTTTGTGTTTAAAGGCACTGCCTTTACGGGAGTAAGCTCAGGAATAGGCTCACCCGACGGATTTAAAACAATAGCATAGAAAATACAGTCTTTACCGCCTGTAGCAATCATACCGTGCGGGGTGTCACTATCAAAATAAATGCTGTCCCCGGGACCTAAAATTTCTCTATGTTCACCAATTTGAACCATAAGGTTGCCTTCAACAACAATATCGCACTCCTGTCCTTCGTGGGTGGTAAGCTCAATATCTCTGTTTTCGGCAGATTCATCATAAATGCTTCTAACGTAAAGCGGTTCTGCAATACGGTTTTGGAAGGAATAAGCCAAGTTAAAATAGGTCATACCGTGGGCCTGGGCAATTTTTTGTCCCTGACCGTTTTTGGTTACGGTATACCCCTTTAGTTTTGGGCTATAACCTTCAATAATATCGGTTACGTTAACGTTAAGTGCCAATGCACAACGATAAATAAAAGCAAAGTTCAAATCACTTTTGCCTTCTTCACAAAGAAGATATTCTTCTACCGTTACACCTGTTTTTGCGGCCATTTCTGTGGGGGTAAGACCTTCAATCTCACGAAGCTCTTTTATACGCCCCGCCATTTCCTTAATTTTAAAATCAAGTCCTGTAATTTGTTCCATAAGTACACTTTCCTTTTTCTTGTGGGACTAATAAAAACACTCGTCCCAAAGTTATTTCTTTGAGACGAGTGTGAAAAAATTCATACCCGCGGTACCACTCAAATTGCAAGAATATTTCTTGCCACTCTCGGAATCTAACAATTCCTATGCCTTAACGCGACAATACGGGAAGATTCTACTAAAGAATAATCTTGTTCTTTCTTCCGGCTTAGAAGCTACAACATAAGTTTTTCACCATCGGACTTGCACCAACCGCCGACTCTCTAAAGGTTACTAATAAATATGCCCTCTTCGTCAAAGCCTTTATTTGGACTTTATTCTAACATAACTTTGCAAAACTGTCAATATTTTTAAATAAAAAATTATATTAAATATAATATTATAATTTATTTCTTTGAATTTTGCCGCTGATGGTTTTTGGCAATTCATCTTTAAACACGACAATTCTTGGGTATTTATAGGGCGCTGTGTGACTTTTAACGTAGGCTTGAATTTCCTTCTTTAATTCTTCGGTGCCCTCGGTACCCTTTGTTAATACGATACTTGCCTTTACTACCTGACCGCGAATTTCATCGGGAGCGGCAGAAACACCGCATTCTACAACGTATGGAAGCTCCATAATAACGCTTTCAATTTCGAATGGGCCAATAAGTCGGATCGTAGCCATGTCGTTCTGTGAGCCA
>JAZNNZ010000140.1:0-21756 GCA_045580525.1 Acutalibacteraceae bacterium | reverse complement strand
TTTTTGTAAAAAAACACTTGACAAATAGCGAAAATAGGGTATAATTAAGAAAAAAGAACAAATGTTCGGGAGGCAACAATGTCAATATTTTTACCTACAGTTTTAGAGTTTTCAGTACTTGCTCTTATAGTTTTTGGTTTTTTAAACGAAGAAAAGGTGGCGCAATTTGAACGTCGCATGGTAAGAGCCATAAAACGCCGCGGTTTAAAATTAATTACAGGTGGCGGCAAAGGAACCACAAAAAAGCGTTGCGTTTAATTTAAAGTTTTGGTAAAATGTTCTTGGGTGATTTTTTTGTACGAGCATTTTGCTGAAATTTATGAAAAGCTAAACGTTTCTGCTGATTATGAAAATAGAGCGGAATATGTTTTGTCGCTTTTTGAACGCTTTGATAAAAAGCCTACCCTTCTACTTGATTTATGCTGTGGCACAGGTAGCTTTACAAAAGAATTTTATAAACATAATATAGATTGCATTGGGGTTGATATTAGCCCCGATATGTTAAACATTGCAAAAGAAAAATCGCCCGCGCTGTTTATCTGCCAGAAAGCCGAAGAATTGGAGCTTTATGGTACGGTAGACGGTGCGGTTTGTATGTTAGACAGTATTAATCACATAACCAACAAGCGTCAACTTAAAAAGGCATTTAAAAAGGTGCATTTATTTTTAGAACCCGAAAGACTTTTTATTTTTGATATAAACACCATTTATAAGCACAAAGAAGTTTTGGGTAATAACGCGTTTAATTTTGATGATGAAGAATTTTTTGCCGCCTGGCAAAATGAAAAAGAAAAAAACGGTACCAGAATTTTTATTGATATATTTAAACAAAACGGTGAAGTGTATAAGCGCTATAGTGAAGAATTTTTTGAAAGAAGCTATAGTGTAAAAGAAATTAAAGATTTATTAAAAGAAACCGGCTTTAAAACATTGGGCGTTTTTGATGATATGAGTTTTTCTTCGCCAAAACAAAAAAGTCAAAGATTATATTTTGTAGCAAAAAGGAAGTAAAAAAATGGCAAAGCTAATCAGAACAATTACAGACGACGGTCTCGTTTTTGCCGTCGCTATAGATTCAACCGATATAGTAGCCGAAATGGAGCAAATTCATTCTACCAGCGCGGTTATGACCGCAGCACTCGGACGTCTTATTACCGCCGCATCTATGATGGGCAATATGCTAAAGGGTAAGGACGATACAATTACAGTTCGCATTAACGGTGGCGGCCCTGCCGGCAGCATTATAGCTGTTAGCGATAGCGACGGTAACGTGCGCGGTTACCCGCAAAACGCTGTGGTAGAACTACCCTTAAATAATAAGGGTAAGTTAGATGTTGGCGGCGCGGTAGGAAAAAACGGTACACTTTACGTGTTAAAAGATTTAGGCTTAAAAGAACCTTTTGCGGGGCATATAAATTTGGTTTCGGGTGAAATTGCAGAAGATATTACCGCCTATTATGCAATAAGTGAACAAATTCCAACCGTTTGTGCGCTGGGCGTACTAGTTAATCCCGATTTAACCGTAAAGGCCGCAGGCGGCTATATTATTCAGTTGCTTCCCGCTGCAGATGATGAAACCATTGATAAGGTTGAAGAAGGGCTAAAGGGGTTACCAAGTGTTACACAAATGATTTCTATGGGCCTTACACCTATGGATATGGTTAAAAAGGCGCTTAATAAATTTAAGGTTGAACTACTTGACGAATATGAGCCGACCTATAAATGCAATTGCTCTAAAGAGCGCACCGAAAAGGCGTTAATTTCTATTGGTAAAGAAGAACTACTAAAACTAGCCGATGAAGGCGATACCGAAATTAAATGTCATTTTTGCAATAAGGCATACACCTTTACGCCAAACGAAGTCAGAAATTTAATAAAATAAAAAATATTGCCACGCTCTATACAGCGTGGCAGTTTTTATGGGTTGAAAAAAATAAAAATATATGATAATATAATTTAGTTAATTATATAATTAAAAGGGGTGAAGAAGAAATGAGTAATAAAAAGGCAATTGGCGTTTTTGATTCGGGGCTTGGCGGTCTTACGGTTTTAAAGGAGCTTAAAAAGCTTTTACCAAACGAAGACTTTGTTTATTTTGGTGATACAGGTCGCGTACCCTACGGTACAAAAAGCGTTGAAACAATTTTAAAATATGCAAAGGAAGATCAGGCCTTTTTAATGAGTAAGGACGTAAAAATTATTGTTGCGGCCTGTGGCACGGTTTCTTCTTTAAGCTTAGAAAATAAACCAACTCACAATCTTCCGTTTTTTGAAATGATTACTCCCGCTGTAAATATGGCGGCAGATATGACAAAAACCGGTAACATTGGTGTTATAGGCACAAACGCCACCGTAAAATCTGAAGCTCATAAAAATATGCTTAAAGAATATGATGCTGATTTTAAGGTTACAAGCGTGGCGTGTCCTTTGTTTGTACCACTTGTTGAAAACGGTGTTGTAAGTGCAGATGACGAGATTGTTAAAAACGTTATAAAGCGCCATTTAGAGCCTATAAAACAAGCGGGTTGCGATACCCTTATTTTAGGTTGCACCCATTACCCAATATTAAAGGATGCAATTCAAAACTATTTACAAAACACTATTCTTATAAACCCCGGTGTAGCACTTGCTAAAAGGGTGAAGGAATATTTAGAACAAAATAATCTTTTAAACCAAGAAGGCGGAAAAATCAGTTACTTTGTAAGCGATAGACCGTATAGCTTTAAAAAGCAGATAGAAGTGCTTTTAAATAAAGAAGACGTGGCTTGGGTTGAAGAGATCGATATTGAAAACTGGGGAGTATAATTTTGAGCGAATATTTAATTACCATCAAAGGCAAAAGCTGCATTGATGGCGGCGAAGCCGATATAACCGAGCTTACAGCTTTAGGTACACTTAAAAAAGAAGATGACGGACTGACCGTTACTTATGATGATAGTATGAGTGTTGGTATTAATGGCGTTACCGCAAAGCTAAAGGCCTTTAATTCAGGACTAGTAACAATTGAGCGTGACGGTGTTTTAGAGCACAAATTAACGGTTGAAAAGGATAAGCGTCATCTATGCTTATACACAACACCCTACGGTAATATGACGGTAGGAGTGTTCGGCGAAGAAATTGAAAATAATTTAACCGAAAATGGCGGTAAATTATTTATGAAATACAGTTTAGATATAAATACAGGACTTATTTCTGAAAATGAAATTGAAATTTCAGTAAAGGCGGCGAAAAATTAAGATGTCATTACTAGTTAAAAAAAGCAAGGAAGAATTAAAAAACAGAATAATTGAAGCCGCTAAAAAGGCTTTTCCTGACGTGGAGCTACCCGACTTTAATATAGAAGTACCAAACGATACCACTTTTGGTGACTATGCTTCTAACGCGGCAATGGTAAGCGCAAGAGCCTTAAAGCAAAACCCCAGAGCTATTGCAACAGCTATTGCAGAAAAGGTTACTTTAGATGATAAAATTTGTAAGGTTGAAGTAGCGGGTCCCGGCTTTTTAAACTTCTTTTTAGGAGACGGTTTCTTTTCGTCTATCGTTTTAGACGTTTTAGATAAAAAGCAAGACTACGGTAAAAGTGATATGGGTAAGGGCAAAAGTGTTTTGGTAGAATTTGTTTCTGCTAACCCTACAGGACCTATGCATATCGGTAATGCTCGTGGCGGCGCACTGGGAGATTGCTTAACAGCTGTGCTTTCTTATGCGGGTTACGATGCCAAAAGAGAGTTTTACGTAAACGATGCAGGTAACCAAATTGAAAAATTTAAAACCAGTTTGGAAATGCGTTATTTACAACTTTTTGACAACACCATAGAAATGCCCGAAGACTGTTATTTGGGCGAAGATATAGTTGTACACGCTAAAAACTTCTGTGAAAAATATGGCGATAGTTTTGTAAATACAACTTCAGAAGAAAGAAGAACCGCACTTTGTGACTTTGCTCTTCCTAAAAACATTGCAGGACTTAAAACAGACCTGGAAAAATACCGCATTATTTACGATAATTGGTATCACGAAAGTGAGCTTCATGGTAGCGGTAAGGTGGCCGGTATTTTAGAAAAATTAAAACAAAGCGGCTACACCTATGAACAGGACGGTGCCTTATGGTTCCGTTCAACAGAACTAGGCGATGAAAAGGACCGTGTACTTGTTCGTGATAACGGTATGCCCACCTATTTTGTGCCCGATATTGCATATCACTATGAAAAGCTTGTTGGCAGAAAATTTGATAAGGCTATTGATATACTTGGCGCCGACCACCACGGTTACGTACCAAGACTAAAGGCTGCTATGACAGCACTTGGAGTAGATGCAGACAGATTACAGGTTGTAATTATGCAAATGGTGCGTCTTGTTAAAAACGGTGAAACATATAAACTATCAAAAAGAAGCGGTAAGGCGGTTACCCTTTCAACACTTCTTGATGAAGTTCCGCTAGATGCTGCAAGATTTATATTTAACTCTAAAGAACCAAACACCCATTTAGAGTTCGATTTAGATTTAGCGGTTGAACAGTCTTCTAATAACCCTGTGTTTTACGTTCAGTATGCACACGCTCGTATATGCAGCATTTTAAGAAATTTGGCAAAAGAAAATATTGAACCAACAGAAGTTTCTTATAATGAGCTTAATTTATTAAACGCAAACGAAGAACGTGAGCTTATAAGACATATTTCTGCCTTTACAGAAGAAGTACAAGCGGCGGCATTGGCATATGATCCGTCAAAAATTACGCGTTATATGTACGATACCGCAACAAAATTCCATAAATTTTATAATTCTTGCAGAGTTAAGTGTGAAGATGAAGCCTTAATGCAAGGAAGATTAGCTTTATGTATTGCAACAAAAACAGTTCTTAAAAACTGTTTTGATATTTTAAAAATTGATGCTCCAGAGGAGATGTAATTTTGGAACTTATAGATATTATTTTTGTAGCTATTGGGCTTAGTATGGATGCTTTTGCAGTAGCGGTTTGTAAGGGCCTTTCGTTTAAAACCATTAATGCAAAAAACACCTTAACGGTTGCGGCATATTTTGGTGTGTTCCAAGCCGCAATGCCAATTATAGGTTACTTTTTAGGTTCAGTATTTGCAGAAAGCCTTACAAGATATAGCAGCGTAATTTCATTTATACTTTTAGCTATAATCGGCGGCAAGATGATTTACGAAGCTATTAAAGATGAGTTTTCGGGTGGTTCTGATTCACTAAAAATTGGCGAAATGGTAATGCTTGCAATTGCTACAAGCCTAGATGCTTTAGCTGTTGGCGTGTCTATTGGTTTACATCCTGAAAACAGCCTTAATATTTATATTTCTGCCGCAATTATTGGTGTAATTACCTTCTTGCTTTCTGCAATTGCTGTAATAATTGGCAAAAAGTTCGGAGAGTGCTTACAAAGAAAGGCTGAGCTACTTGGCGGTGCTATTTTAATTATAATTGGCATAAAAATATTAGTAGAGCAGTTTATTCAGAATTATTGACAAAAAATATATTTATACATTATAATAAATATAACAAAATATCTTCGGGGCGGGGTGTAATTCCCCACCGGCAGTAAAAGTCTGCAAGCTTTAAGCACGAACGGGTGTAATTCCCGTACCGACGGTATAGTCCGGATGAGAGAAGAAATATATTATTTTTTATATTTTGCCCCTATTTTTATAGGGGCATTTTTATTTGGGGGAATATTTATGCAAAAACAAAACCTTAGATTTTTAACCGCAACCGCCATTTTAGGTGCGGTCGGCTTTATACTTATGCTTTTAGAATTTCCGCTTTCGTTTATTATTCCTTCCTTTATTAAGTTTGATTTTTCAGAGCTTCCCGCCCTTATTGCCGCCTTTGCTTACGGACCGTTTTATGGGGTGTTGGTTTGCTTAATTAAAAATTTATTACACCTTTTTGTTACAACAACTATGGGCGTAGGAGAGCTTTCTAACTTTGTTTTAGGCGCAATATTTGTTGCAATTGCAGGCTACATATATAAATATCATAAAGACCGAAACGGTGCGTTTATAGGTTGTGCTATTGGTAGCATTGTTATGGCGGTAGTATCAGTTGCAACCAACTATTTTATAGTTTACCCTGCATTTTCATTAATACTTAATTTACCAATGGAAGTAATTGTTGGTATGTATAAAGCGCTTTTGCCCACAGCCGATAATCTCTTTAAGGCATTGATTATTTTCAATTTACCATTTAACTTTATAAAAGGACTTATAATAACCGCAATATGCTTTTTAATTTATAAAAAGCTCTCTCCAATTTTAAAGAATAAGGTCTATAATAAGTAGATAATTTTGAACGAATTTTGTATTGACAAAATGTTAATGTTGTGATATTTTATTTATAGAATCGTTTCTATAAATGAAATGGAGGAAAAATTATGGAAAAATTAACCGCTGAAATGGTCAAAAAAGCCGCACTTGCCTGTGGCGCAGACCTTTGTGGTATTGGTTCAATGGACCGTTTTGAAGGCGCTCCACCTGAGAGTGACCCCCGTTATTTATATCCTGAGGCAAAATCGGTTATCGGTCTTGCATTTCGTGTTCACCGTGGACTATATCGTCCTATGGAAGAAGGCACACATTGGGGTATGTATTCTTCTTTAGGTTACGCTAACGTTAACGACGTACATATGCCCGTAGTTTTACGTGAATTAGGTTCTTTTATTGAAGACCATGGTTATGAAGCAGTTATTTATAATAACACAGCTATTCGTTATAATATTAATTCGGGTGTTCCCGTTCGTGAGGGTTATCCAAAGCCCAACATCTTTTTACACTTCAGAATTGCCGGCGTTATTTGTGGTTTGGGTGAAATTGGTTGGAGCAACATTTTCTTAACCCCCGAATTTGGTCCTCGTGTTCGTTTGGCATTTATCTTTACAGATGCAGAACTTGAACCCGATCCAATTATGGAGCCTTACCTTTGTGACCGTTGCGGCATCTGCGTTGCAAAATGCTCTTCGGGCGCTATTTCTAAGGATGAATCGGTTAGCTTTACTATTGAAGGCAAAACCTATTCTTATGCAAAATTAGACGAAGAAAAGTGTGAGGTTGGTTTCCACGTTGGTAACCCCGAACGCAACCCATTCCTTTGGGATGGTTCAGATGATACCGAGGTTGTTCGTTGGTTAATGGATGCAGTTTATAACGATAAGAGTGAGCATTTGGCACAACGTCAAGCACACGCACGTTTTGCTTCCCGTGAAGTTATGTATCAAAAACACGCACCCTCAACCGCAGGTGTATATAACTTCCGTCATCCCGGTTGTATGTGCGGTACCGCTTGTCAGCGTGAATGTATGATTCACCTAGAAAGCCAGGATAAATTAAAGAACAAGTTCCACAACAAGTTCAGAGTTCGTAAACCCTGGAAGCTAGACACCGAAAAATTATTAGAAGATATTTACGGTGGCGGTAAGGCAGATAAAGATAAGGTTACCGACTACGGCGGCAGCGAAAAATAAAATTTATGGGTGCATTAATTATGCACCCATTTACCCTTTATTAAGGAGAAAATCAATGAAATTCAGTGTTGGTTATCAATATAGCGCAGAAACGGGTGAAAGTCTTGCAAAAGAACTTATCCCCCTTAAAGAACATATTGAAGAGGTGTATTTTGCCTGGCCTGATATGCCATCGGGTAGGTCTATTATAAACGATGACCGCGGCGAAAAGTTTTTTGAAGCGCAAAGCTATTTAGAAAATGATTTAACATTGCTTTCTGAAAATGGTATAAAGCTTAATTTATTGCTTAATGCCGCGTGTTACGGTGAAGACGCCATTTCAATGCGTTTGCAAAATACGGTTTGCAGTACAATTTCTCATATTGAAAGCTTTGCAACCCTTAATTCTGTTACTACCACTTCGCCATATCTTGCAAGTGTAATAAAGCAGTATTTTCCTAAAATTGAAGTACGCGCTTCAATTAATATGCGCATTGGCACAAAAAAGGGTATTAGCTATTTGTGCGATTTGTTTGACGGTTTTTATTTACAGCGTGAATATAACCGCGACTTTGATAAAATTAAAGAAATCAAAGAATTTTGTGAAAGCAAAGGTAAAAAGCTTTATATGTTAGCCAATAGCGGCTGTATGAGCTTTTGTTCAGCCCAGACCTTTCACGATAACGCCCTTTCTCATGAGAGAGAAATGGCCGAAAGAATTAATAAGCCAAACTTTACGGTTGCCCGTTGCTTTGAGTTTTATGCAAATAAAGAAAACACATGGGAGATATTAACCAATACCTTTGTTCGCCCCGAAGAAATTAATCTTTACAAGGAGTATTTTGATTGCGTAAAACTTGCAACCAGAACCGCCACAAGACCCTTATACGTTATTAAAAGCTATATTAACGGCGCTTGTTTTGGCAACCTGCTTGATTTATTAGAACCCAACCATACAAAGCTTTTAGGCGAAAATAAATATTTAAGCAACCAAAAAATTCCTAAAGAATGGTTTAATAAGGTAACCTCTTGTAATAAAGACTGCTACAACTGTGGCTACTGTAAAGAGGTTTACGAAAAAATACTATGTGAATATTAGTTTTAAAGCACCTTAAGTACAGGTGCTTTTTTAATTTTTCTTGAAAAACCGACATATATATGGTATACTAACTTTAGTTTTTATGAAAGGATACAAATATGGGAAGACTGATTATTGCTGGTGATACTAGTATTGACTTATCAAAAGAATTAATTGAAAAATATGATATAAAAACCGTGCCTTTTTCGGTTATTTTAGGGGACGACCAATATCACGACGGTGTTGATATTACACCTGACGATATTTATGCTTTTCACGACAGAACCGGCGTTTTAGGTAAAACCGCCGCTATTAACGTTGCAGAAGCTGAAGAATTTTTCCGTTCACTTAAAGAAAACGACGATGATGAAATTGTTTTCTTTACAATCAGCAAAACTCTTTCGGGCACAAACCAATATGCCTCTGTTGCCGCAAGTGAGGTTGGCGGTGTTTACGTTGTTGATACTAAAAACCTTTCCACTGGTGGCGGTCTATCTGTTGTCAAGGCTTGTGAAATGAAGGCTGAAGGCAAAACTGCTGAAGAAATTGTTGATTTTATTAACAATAAAATGGTTGACTATGTTAACGCTTCCTTTATTATTGACTCACTCGAATATTTGCATAAAGGAGGCCGCTGCAGTACACTTGCAGCACTTGGCGCAAACCTACTAAAATTAAAGCCTTGTATTGAGGTTAAAAACGGTTCAATGGCTGTTGGCAAAAAGTACCGCGGTAAATTTGCAGACGTACTTGTTGAATACACACAAGCTCGTTTAGAAGAAGCCGATAATATTGATTTAGACCGTGTATTTGTTACCCACGCCGGCGTTGATATGGAAATTGTAAATGCTGTAGCCGATCAGGTTAAAAAGACACTTCCATTTAAAGAAGTTTTAATTACCCGCGCGGGTGCTACCGTTTCTTGTCACTGCGGCAGAAACACTTTAGGCGTTCTGTTCGTTCAAAAAACACCTGTTGAATAATTAAAAATAAAATAAAGACCACCTACTGCGGTAGGTGGTTTCTTTTTTATTCATCGTAAAATTCTAAAAAGCTATATTTCTTATCGCCCTTTTTATAGCCGACTATCTGGTCTAAATTAACGTTGTGCATACTTTTAAATATATTTATATCAACAAGGTCATCATCTTTTTTAAGTTCTTTTATTAGCGCTTTTACTTTTTTGCGGTAGCTTGTAAGCTCTTTGTTTACTACCCCTTCGGTTAACTTACATGCACAGGCTATAAATTTTAACTCTGCAAAATTTGCCCAAGCAATTATATCGCTTTCTCTTACACAGTAAAGAGGGCGTATAAGCTCCATACCTTCAAAATTGGTCGATTTTAGCTTTGGCATCATACTGTTAAACTGACCGCTGTAAAGCATACCCATAAGTGTAGTTTCAATAACATCGTCAAAGTGGTGTCCTAAAGCTATTTTGTTGCATCCAAGACTTTTAGCATAAGAATATAGACACCCGCGGCGCATTCTTGCGCAAAGATAACAGGGACTTCCACCGATGTTCTCTGTAACTTCAAAAATATCACTATTAAAAATCTTTATGGGAATATTTAGTTTTTTGGCGTTTTCATCAATAAGCGCGGCGTTTTCTTGGTTATAGCCGGGGTTCATAACAATATACTCCAGTTCAAACTTTGTATGACCGTGCTTTTGAAGTTCTTCAAGTAACTTTGCCATAATAAAGCTGTCCTTGCCACCCGAAATACAAACCGCGATACGGTCGTTTTCTTTAATAAGGTCATAGGTGGTAATGGCTTCAATAAAGCGGTTCCATATTTTTTTGCGGTAGCGCTTAATTAAGCTTCTTTCAATTAAATCTAATTCCATAGCTTTGTCCTTTAATAATTGTTTTTATTTTGGCAATAATTATTTTATAAAAAGGGGGCACAAGTTTATTATCAGGGTAGTTTTAAGAACTTTAATTATATATTTGTTTATATCTGTGGCCATTCGCCTTATGGGCAAAAGGCAAATTGGTGATATGCAACCAACAGAGCTTGTGGTTACAATGCTTATAAGTGAACTTGCGGCTATTTCCTTGCAAGATTTAGGTCAGCCGGTACTTTTAAGCTTTATTGGTATATTTATTTTGGTTTTTTTAGAAATAGGCATTTCTGTTATAACCATGCGGCACCCGGGAGCTAAAAAGATTTTAAGCGGTAGTCCCGTGGTGTTGATAAGCGGCGGTAAAATAGACCAAAAGGCTATGAAGTACGTTCGTTTTTCTTCACAAGACCTTATGCAATTACTTCGTGAGCAGGGAATTTTTGACGTGTCAGAAGTCCACTCCGCGGTTTTAGAATTAAACGGTAATTTATCGGTTTTACAAAAAAGCGAGTACGCCCCAATAACCATGGACAACTCTCCCGAAAAAATGCCAATGCTGGTTGTAAGTGACGGTAAAATTGTTACAAGTGCCTTAAAGTTTTTAAATCTTACACAAGAAGAGCTTCTGCTTTATTTAAAAAAGAAAAAGGTGCATTTAGATGAAATATATTTAATGACACTTACCCGTGGCAGAGAAAGTATAATTATAAATAAGGAACAACAAAAATGAAAAGGTTTTATTTAAGCATAATTTTGGTGTTGGTGGCTTTAGGTATATGTGTGCTTGGGGCTTTCAGCGTTAGTGGTATGGTGGATGAGCTGAAGTGCGATATTGGTGAGCTTAAACAAAACGCCCAAGAAGAAAACTTTCCTTTAGCAAAACAAAAAGCCTTATATTTAGCAGAAAAGTGGAACAAATATCAAAACTATTTTATTGTGTTTGTTAATATGAACCGCATAGACGAATTAAGTGAAAAGGTTTTTTCTGTAAGTGATTATTGCACCAAAGAAAGCCTAGATCACCTTAACGCTACCATTTCTGAAATTGAATTTTTGATTAACGATATTAAGGATGCCGAAATTTTTTCTTTATTTTCTTTCCTATAATTTAAATATAAGTCCGTAAAGCTACGGACTTATTTTTTATTTTAACTCAAATTTAGCTTTGGTTATTACCCTTTTAAAGCCAAAGTAAAAGGGAATACCAAGTATATAGCAAGAAACCGCTTCACTTAAAGCAATAAGACCTGCATTTATGATAAAGCCTTTAAAATCAAGCCCCGCCATAATGCTGGTTACCGCGCCAATTATAATTCCGTTGGAAACAACCGGAAAAAGCGGCGCTAAAATTGGAAAATCCCAAAGCTTTATATTGCGCACCTTATAGCTTAAAAATGCGGCTATAAGCGTGGCAATACTACCAAAAACTATATCAATTATTCCAAACGGACTAAAAAAGTTTGCAATTAAGCAACCAATTACCAGACCGGGAATTGCAAATGGAGTAAAAACCGGAAGTATTGTTAATACTTCAGATACCCTAAATTGCATGGCTCCAAAAGAAAAGGGAGCAATAGCTAATGTAGAAACGGCGTAAGCCGCGGCAATAAGAGCGGTTAGCACCATTTTTTTTGTGTTTGTCATATTAAATTTTCCTTCCGTAGTTTTTATTATTGTCGGGATGGTCACGAACCGACATTTGCTTTTTAACCCTTAATTAAAGTCCGCAAGACTCACAATGATCGTGGTCGCATTCATTAATTTTTCCAACAATGGGTTCGGGGTCAATGCCCTGCTTTGTATAATAGTCAGAAAGGGCTGCTTTAATTGCCTGTTCTGCTAAAACAGAGCAGTGAATTTTGTGTGTGGGAAGTCCACCTAAAGCGGTAACGACCGCTTTGTTTGATAAAGCAATGGCATCGTTAATGCTTTTGCCTTTAATCATTTCGGTTGCAATAGAGCTTGTTGCAATAGCAGAAGCGCAACCGTAGGTTTTAAATTTACAATCAACAATAATTCCGTTCTCAATTTTTAAGAACATCTTCATAATATCGCCGCATTTGGCGTTACCAACTTCACCAATGCCATCGGCATTTTCAATTTCGCCCATATTACGTGGGTTGGTAAAGTGATCCATAACTTCTTTAGTATACATTATTTTTCCTCCCTTTTTATTTTGTCCCATAGTGGTGACATTTCGCGTAGTCTTTCTACTATATCGGGAAGTACCGAAAGAATATAATCGGCATCTTCAAGAGTATTTTCATCTGAAAAAGAAAGTCTGAGTGAACCGTGTGCAATTTCGTGTGGAAGACCAATGGATAACAGTACGTGGCTGGGATCCAACGAACCCGAAGTACAAGCCGAACCGGATGAAGCCTGAATGCCCTTAAGATCAAGCATAAGTAGTAGGCTTTCACCTTCAATGCCTTCAAAGCAAAGGTTAACGTTACCGCTTAGTCTTTGTGTGGCATCTCCGTTTAGGCGGCTTCTTTCAATTTTCAAAGCCCCTTCTATTACCCTGTCTGAAATTTCTTTTAGCTTTTTCTGTTTTTCGGGGATGTTGGCGGTTGCCATTTCAATAGCTTTACCGAGTCCTGCAATACCCGCGGTGTTTTCGGTACCTGCTCTGCGGCTTCTTTCTTGTGCGCCACCGTCAATAAGATTATCAATAAAAACGGTTTTATTAATATAAAGCGCGCCCACACCTTTAGGTCCGTGGAATTTGTGCGCCGACAGACTTAACATATCAATGTTTTGCTTTTTTACATCAATTTTAACGTTGCCGACCGCCTGAACCGCGTCTGTATGAAAAAGTATTCCTTTTTCTTTGCAAATTGCGCCTATTTCTTCAATAGGCTGAATGGTACCAATTTCATTGTTGGCATACATAACGGTAACAAGACCGGTTTTATCTGTAATGGCGTTTTTAAGATCTTCTATTTTTATAATACCGTTAGAATAAACCGGAAGTAATGTTACTTTAAAGCCATCTTTTTCTAAAGCCTTTAGTGTGTGAAGCACGGCGTGGTGCTCAAAAACGGTAGAAATAATTTCGTTCTTGCCCTTTTTAAGCATACGCTTTGCGGCACCCTTAATGGCCCAGTTATCGGCCTCGCTTCCGCCTGAAGTAAAATACACTTCTTTGTCTTCACAGCCTAAAGCGGTTGCAACGCGATTTCTTGCGGTATCAATAACGGATTTAGCCATGCCGCCAATTTCATAAAGGCTGCTTGGGTTACCGTAATTATTTTTAAGTGTGTCTGTAATAACCTCTAAAACCTCTTCAGATATGGGGGTAGTAGCGGCATTATCTGCATATACAAATCTGTTCATAATATATGCCTCCTTTTTTGACCGATATTATTGTATACCATTTTAGTATAGTTTGCAATATATATTTTAAATTATTTATAAATTTTTAAAATAATACAGAAGGACCGCAAGAATTTTACTTCCTACGGTCCTTCTGCTATATGGGGAATGGATGGATGGGTAATATAATCAGGCTTTTACCTTTGTTATGCGCACGGTATATTCAATAAACTCTTCGGTCTCTGTTTTTGCGGTTTTTGCATTTATTCCGTTTTTGCGCATGGTGCTTACCAAATTTAAAAAAGAGTTTGTAAAAATCTTATAATCTTTAATAACCGCAACGTTTGTTTTTCTTTTTTTACTGTTAAGCTTTTTTATAAGGGCTTCGCTTTCTTTAACGTTAAGGTTTTTGGTAACAATTATGTTTAAAGCCTTTAGCTGTTGGTCTTTATCAATGCTCAGTAAGGCTCTTGCGTGGCGCTCTGTCAGGTTATGCTTTAGTATGATTTCGCGTATTTCAGCACTTAAATTAAGTAGTCTTATTTTGTTTGAGAGTCCACCTGCAGAAAGCGAAAGCATTTTTGCAATTTCACTTGCAGACAGACCGTAAACCTTAATTAACCTTTCAATGCCTTCGGCTTCTTCAAAGGGGTTAAGGTCTTTTCTGTGAAGGTTTTCAATAAGACCTAAAGCGGCAGATTCTAAATTATTGCTTTTTATAATTAAGCAGGGCGCTTGGGTTATTCCCAAAATCTGTAACGCCGCAAGTCTGCGAGAACCCACCACAAGACTATAACCTTTATCGGTTTTTCTTACAACAAGCGGCTGCAAAAGACCGTTGCGTTTTATACTGTCTGAAAGGGTGAGAAGTTCGCTTTCATCGTAAATTTTACGGGGATTATCGGTAGGTGGTAAAATTTCGTCGGTATTAAGAAGTAGTAGCTTGTCACCGGTCATTTGCTTGTCCCCGCCCTTTCTGTAACTACCTTACCACAAATTGTTAAAAATTACCATAAAAACCGTTCGACAAATTCTCCTATAAACAATAAAAAAACAACCGTTTAAAGCGGTTGTTTTGATATTTTTGCAGATATTCTTGGGTATTTTGGCGGAGTTTGCGATATTTTTTTAATAAAAATTAAGGTTCTAAGGCTTTGGTCAGATAAACGGAAGGTTTCAATTCTTTCAATTTCACCGCCAAGTAGTTTTATTGCCTTTTTGGCGTCTTCAAGTTCTTCCTTAATTTCGGCCTTCATAGCAATAAAGTAGCCGCCAAGCTTTACATATGGCAAACAATATTCCGAAAGAATATTAAGTGGTGCTACCGCACGGGCGGTTGCAATGTAATATTGTTCGCGGCGGTTTTTTACCGCTTCTTCTGCACGACCGTGCAGATTTTCACAATAAACACCCAAAGTGTTTTGCAGGTCTTCTAAAAATATAAAGCGTTTTTTATGACCGTCTAAAAGCGTAACCTTTAAATCAGGACGGGCAAGTTTTATAACCATTCCCGGAAAACCCGCGCCTGTACCAATATCAATAAAACTTTCATTTTGCGGTATGTTTATATGTTTTAGTAAGCTTAATGAATCTTCAAAATGCTTAACCTTAATTTCGTCCGGTTCCTTTATTGCGGTAAGGTTAATTTTTTCATTCCAAAACAAAAGCTTTTCTTCATAAATTTTAAGTTGTTCTTGTAGCTTTTCCATAAGTTATTCCTTAATTTGTAAGTATATTAAAAGCACCGAAATATCGGCAGGGGTAACACCCGAAATACGAGATGCCTGACCAACGTTTTTTGGTCTTATTTTATTCAGCTTTTCTCTGGCTTCCAATCTTAAACCTTTTAAAGCCGAATAATCAATGTCATCGGGTAAAAGCTTGTTCTCTAGGCGCTTTGCTTCTAAAATTGCGGCTTCCTGACGCTTAATGTAGCCTTCATATTTTAACTCTGTTTGAACCTTTTCTCTTATTTCTAAAGAAAGCTCTTTTCTTTCCTTATCAAAGGGGGCTAAAATACTGTAATTAAGCTGTGGCCTTTTAATAAGCTCACCCAAAGAAGCGCCGGTTTTTAAAAGTGCTGTACCTAAAGATTCTAAAAGCTCGTTTAGTTCTTTATTAGGACCTAAAATGGTTGAATTTAATCTTTCAATTTCGGCTTCTTTTTGTGCTTTGCGGTCTAAAAAGTCGTTATAATCTTGTTCAGACAGTAAGCCAATTTCATATCCTAACGGGGAAAGTCTTTCATCGGCGTTATCCTGACGAAGCACCAAACGATATTCACTTCTGCTTGTCATCATTCTATAAGGATCGGTGCAGCCTTTAGTTACCAGGTCGTCAATAAGGGTGCCAATATAAGAGTTATCGCGTGAAAGTGTAATAAGCGGTTTGTTTTGAACCTGTCTTGCGGCGTTTATACCCGCAACTAATCCCTGCGCGGCGGCTTCTTCATAGCCGCTTGAACCGTTAAATTGTCCCGCGCCAAAAAGTCCCTTAACGTTTTTAAGTTCTAATGTTGGCTCTAAATAAAGTGGGTCAACACAGTCATACTCAATGGCGTAGGCTGTGCGCATAATTTTTACATTTTCTAAGCCTTCAATTGTTTCATAAAAGGCTTGTTGAACGTCTTCAGGTAAAGAAGAACTCATACCCTGTAAATACATTTCTTCGGTGTTTTCACCGCACGGTTCAATAAATAACTGATGACGCTCTTTATCTGAAAAGCGCATAATTTTATCTTCAATGCTTGGGCAGTAACGTGGTCCCACACCCTGAATTTCGCCGCCGTAAAGGGGAGAACGATGAATGTTCTTTAAAATTACTTCCTTTGTCTTTTGGTTGGTGTAGGTCATATAACAGTTAATTTTGTTTTTAGGACTTTCCTTTGTGGAATAAGAAAAGGGTATAATTTCTTCTTCGCCTTCCTGTAATTCCATTTTAGAAAAATCAATACTGCTTTTTAGCACTCTTGCTGGGGTACCGGTTTTAAAACGACGTAACGGAATATTTAAAGCAACCAAATCTTTAGAAAGCTTTGTTGCGGCAAAGGTACCGTCGCGTCCGCCTTCATATGATACGTCACCAACAAAAATTTTACCCTTTAAAAAGGTGCCGGTAGCAAGGATGACCGCCTTTGCTTCAAATACAGCGCCCAAAGCGGTTACAACCTCAAAACCGTTATCGGTTTTTCTTAAGCGTGTTATTTCGGCTTGTTTTACAAAAAGATTTTCGGTGTTTTCCATTACCTGCTTCATATCACCTGAGTAGGCTCTGCGGTCTATTTGTGCGCGAAGTGAATGCACTGCAGCCCCTTTGCCGCGATTTAACATTCTTATTTGTAAAGTGTTTCTGTCGGCGCATTTGCCCATTTCGCCGCCAAGGGCATCAATTTCACGAACTAAATGCCCTTTAGCTGTGCCGCCAATAGAAGGGTTACAGGGCATATTGCCCACCCAGTCTAAATTAATGGTAAAGCAAATGGTGTTTGCTCCCAGTCGCGCAGAAGCTAAAGCCGCTTCAATACCGGCATGTCCCGCTCCTATAACCGCAACGTCAATTTTTCCTGCAAAATATTCCATAAAAACCTCTATTTTCCTACGCAAAAATCGCTAAATACTCTGTTTGCAACGTCTACCGCTGCTTTATCTCCCGTAATTTCACATAAATTACGGTAGCCTTCATCAATAAGCACACCAACTGCATCCAGCGGTATTCCCGTTAAAATTCCGTCCTTTGCTTCTTTAAGCGAAGCTAGTGCGGTGGTTAAATTATTTTTTTGTCTAAGTGAGTCAACAATAACGCTGTCATCGTTAAAATCAAAAATTTTAAGCAGCGTTTTTATTTTATCCTTTAAAACGCCAAGTCCTTCGCCGAATTTTGCTGAGATATAAATAGGCTCAAAGGCTTTGATTTCGGCTATTTCGTTTTTATTTAAATCTGTCTTATTAACAATAACAATAGCCTTTTCTTTATATGTGTTCAATAGGTTTATTTCATCTGTGGTTGGTGTACTGCCTGCCTCAAACATAAATAAGGCAATATCGGCAGTTTCCAGTTTTTCCATAGAACGCTCAACACCAATTTTTTCAACCGTGTCATCGGTTTCCCTTATACCTGCGGTATCATAAAGCCTTAAAATCAGTCCGTCAAAGTTAATTTCACTTTCAATAACGTCACGTGTAGTACCGGGTATATCGGTAACAATAGCTTTATTTTCACCCGAAAGCAAATTAAGCAGAGTGCTTTTGCCAACGTTTGGTTTGCCAATAATTGCGGTATCAATACCCTGTGTTAAAAGTCTGCCGTTTTCATAGTTTTTAAGCAGTTCTTCAATTTCTTTTATTAAAGACTCTAAGTCTAATAAAAAGTCATCTTCACTTATTCCCATACTTTCATCATCGGGGTAGTCGCAAAAAACGCTAACACTAGCTAAAAGACCTTCTAACAAGTGGCGCAGTTCTGCCATTTTAACGCTAATGGCTCCCTTTTTATTTTTTGCGGCAATTTTTAAAGCGTTATCGCTTTTAGCGTTAATTAAGCTCATAATGGCTTCTGCTTTGCTTAAATCTATTTTACCGTTTAAAAATGCGCGTTTAGAAAATTCACCGGGACCGGCTAAAACCGCACCTGCTTTTAGTATTGCTTCAAGCAGCTTTTTTGTTACAAGCTCACCACCGTGACAAGAAAGCTCCACAGTCGTTTCGCCCGTAAAGCTTTTGGGGGC
The DNA here is from genome assembly GCA_045580525.1 of Acutalibacteraceae bacterium. GTDB lineage: Bacteria > Bacillota > Clostridia > Oscillospirales > Acutalibacteraceae > UMGS1279. The sequence goes on along the minus strand of JAZNNZ010000140.1, from coordinate 3,339 downwards.
AATAAAAACGGTCGCAACACATTCGTCAATATATTCTTTTTCTTGTGTTTGTGTATAACCAAACTCTGCGGTATAACCTTTTTTGTTGCATAACGGGGTTGCGCCCACAAAAACCTTATCGGCAATTGCTATGGCATCTTTACCCGATATTCTTATAACCGAAAAGCCGCCCTTACCCAAAGGTGTTGCAATAGCGGCAATAGTATTGTTGGTCATATTACAGTCTCCAGTCTATTGGTGTAATTCCGTTAGAAATTAAATAGTCGTTTGCTTTACTAAATGGCTTTGAACCAAAAAATCCGCCAAAAGCCGAAAGTGGACTTGGATGTACCGAAAAAAGCTTAAGGTGTTTTGGATTAGTAATAATTTCAGCCTTTTTTGCGGCGGGACGTCCCCATAAAATAAACACCACGGGAGTGTCTTTTTTATTTATTTCAGAAATTATTCTATCGGTTACCTTTTCCCAACCAATACCCTTATGGCTCATAGGTTCGGCTTGTCTTACGGTTAAAAGGGTGTTAAGCATAAGCACACCGTTTTTTGCCCAGGCGGTAAGCTCCCCGTTATCTGTGGGCGCTTTTATTTTAAGATCGTCTTCATATTCTTTAAATATGTTTTTAAGACTTGGTGGCGGTGGCGTGGGACTTTTTACCGAAAAGCAAAGTCCGTGTGCTTGATTTGGTCCGTGATAAGGGTCCTGACCGATTATTACGCACTTAACGTCTTTATAAGGGGTATATTTTAAGGCGTTAAAAATATCGGTAGCCTTTGGAAATATTGTTTTTGTGGCATATTCCTGCTTTAAAAACTGTCTGAGCTGTAAATAATAGGGCTTTTGCCATTCATCAGCTAAAATTTCATCCCAGTCGTTACCTATTCTTACCAAACCACACACCCCCATTTTAAAATAATATCTTATAATATTTTAATATAACATAAAACGCTCTTAAGTGCAACAAACTAAAAAAAGAAAAAAATTTTTTAAAAACTATTGACACCGCTAAATTTAAGTGCTAAAATATCAAAAAATGAATAAAGGCTGTGACGAAGACGGTCAGTTTCATTTGTTTTCAGAGAGTCGGCGCAATGGTGTGAGCCCGATAGCAAATAAACTAATAACCTATCACTTCTGAGCCGGAAGCCCGAAAGATTTATTCAAGTAGACGCTTCTCGTGATGGCTGCGTTAAGGCCTAGGAATTGCTGGATTCCGAAGAGTGGCAAGTTTTTCTTGCAATTTGAGTGGTACCGCGGGTATGAAGTTAATTCAAGCTCGTCTCAAAGAAATTTGAGACGGGTTTTTTATTTTTTAAAACATTAAAAAGGAGAGATGAAAAATGGACACAAATACAGCTTCACTTAGACTTTCGGAGATTGCTTCTCGAATTAAGGAGATGCGTGAAATTATGGGCTATAGCGTTGAAGATATGGCTCAAAAGACCGAAGTCAGCTTAGAACAGTATTTAGAATATGAAGGTGGCAAAGCCGACATACCTTTTTCATTTATTCATAAATGCTCTTTAGAATTCGATGTTGAATTAACCGAATTATTAGAAGGTAAAAGCGCAAATCTTTCGCGCTATACCGTAACCAGAAAGGGCAAAGGTCAAGCCACTGCAAAAGAAGATGGTATTGATATTCGAAATCTTGCCCCTAAATTCAGAAATAAAATTGCAGAGCCCTATTACGTAAGATACGAATATTCTGCAGAGCAACAAAATAAACCGTTGCAATTAGCTACCCATAGCGGTCAGGAATTTGACCTTGTTTTAGAAGGAAAATTAAAGGTTCAAATCGGCAATCATACCGAAGTTTTAGAAGAAGGCGACAGCATTTATTACGATTCTTCTACACCACACGGTATGATGGCGGTTGACGGTAAGGATTGCGTATTCTGTGCGGTTGTTCTACCTGGTGAAGACACCGAAGAAAAGGTTGTTTCAAAAACAATTGCAGCAGCAAAAACCACCGAAAAACTTATCTGCGAAAAGTTCATTGAAACCGCAGAAGACGAAAACGGTGCACTGCAAGAAATCAAATTTAAAAACACAGAAAGCTTTAACTTTGGCTTTGACGTTGTTGATGGAATTGCCAGAAAATATCCTGAAAAATTGGCTATGCTTCATTTAGACAAAAACAAAAATGAACGCCGCTTTACCTTTAAAGATATTAAAGATGCATCTAACCAAACCGCAAACTACCTAAAATCTTTAGGGGTTAAACAGGGCGACAGGGTTATGCTTGTATTAAAACGCCACTATCAATTCTGGTTCTGTATGGTAGCGCTTCATAAACTTGGCGCAATTGCAATTCCTGCAACCAACCAGCTTAAAGAACACGATTTTGAATACAGATATAATTCTGCTGGTGTTTCCACCATTATCTGCACAGCAGACGGAGATACTGCAGATATTGCACAAGCTGCAGCGGCAAAATGCCCATCTGTTAAAAATCTTGTGCTTGTTGGCGGCAGTAAAGACGGTTGGCATGATTTTGATAAAGAATATGGTCTGTTTTCTCGTAAATTAGTAAGAGAAGAAGATGCTTCTTGCGGCGATGACGTAGCTTTAATGTTCTTTACTTCGGGCACTACCGGCAACCCCAAAATGGCGGCACATAAACATACCTATGCGCTAGGACATTTTGTAACCGCAAAATACTGGCATTGTTGCGAAAGAGACGGGCTTCATCTTACCATTTCAGATACAGGTTGGGGCAAATCTCTTTGGGGTAAACTATACGGTCAATGGTTATGTGAAGGCGCAGTTTTTGTTTACGATTTTGACCGTTTTGACGAGAACGAAATTTTGCCAATGTTCGCAAAATATCAAATTACAACCTTCTGTGCACCACCCACAATGCTTCGTATGCTTTGTCGAGGAGATTTATCTAAATACGATCTATCTTCAATTCATCATATGACCACCGCGGGTGAAGCGCTAAACCCTGAAGTTTTCAAGCTGTTTAAAGAAAAAACCGGTCTTGAAATTATGGAAGGCTTTGGTCAGACAGAAACCACCCTTACCATTGCAAACCTTTGTGGCACAGTGCCTAAAATCGGTTCAATGGGTAAGGCGTCTCCGCAATATGATATTGATATTGTAGATCCCGAAGGCAACCCTGTGGCTCCTGGTGAAGTTGGCGAAATCGTAGTAAGACTTAAAGACGGTGTTCCTGCGGGTTTATTTAAGGAATACTATTTAGATAAAGAAAAAACCGACGAAGCGGTTTATGACGATATGTACCATACGGGTGACACCGCTTGGCGCGATGAAGACGGATATTTCTGGTATGTTAGCCGTATTGATGACGTTATCAAATCTTCGGGTTATCGTATTGGC
>JAZNNZ010000139.1:0-18722 GCA_045580525.1 Acutalibacteraceae bacterium | reverse complement strand
TTTTTGAAAAAATGTTAATAACTCGGTTAAAATCTTAATTACTATTTGTAAAATATTATTTTCATTTTTTGCCATTTTGGTTACAGTTTTGTTATAAATGTTGAAAAGAACGTTTTTTTGTTGTAAAATATTACCCGTATTTTTAAGGAAGGTATATTTTATGAAAAGATTTTTAAGCGTAATAATTGCGGTTATATTTATCTTTACGCTGACCGCCTGTAATACTACTGGCAAAATGTCGGTAAAAGAAATTACCACCCATTTAACGGAAGAACTTGATTTAAACGGTTTTACAAACGTTAAGGGTGAAACACTATCGCATTATTTTGGTTTTAAAAGTGAAGATATTAAAAGCTTTAGCTTTTTAGTTTCAGAGGACGATTCATCAAGTAATATGATGGGCGCTTTTGAATATAAGAATGCTGACAGCAAAAAGCTTGTTATTGATGGCATTGCAAACTACTTTGCAAAAAAATCAAGCATACTCAAAGATAACGTAACGGCTGAATATACAAAAATTCAAAACAGATTGCTTTTTGAATATCAAAACATTATTGTTCTGGTTGTGTGTGATGAAGCCGAAACCGCCAAAACCATTTTAAATAACATTGGCGCTCAAGAATTAAAATAAGAAAAATTAAAGGACTAACCAATCGGTTAGTCCTTTTTATTTACTTTAAATATTCTTCGGTGTAAAGCTTATTAAGGTTGTGTGCGGCTAAATTTATAGATTGCGGACTTAAAAAATGTGAAAACTCAAAGGTAATAATTTTATCTGCATATGCTTTATGATGCTCTAATTTTCTTTGTAGCTCATAAAAATCAATAACGCTTAAAAACTGTGCGCCCGGTCCACGAGAAAAGGTTTCGGTATTAACCCAGTGGTCAATATTGTATTTATCACAAAGTGTTTTTATACCGTTATAATAATCGTCCATTAAGTAAAACGGTGAAGTACCGTCCTGGAAAGCACAGTGGTCAATGTGACCTGCTTTTGAAAAGATTTCATCCCAGATTTCAAAATTTTCATCGGGTGCAATTGCATATTTTTCTTTAAATATTTCAGATTTAAAGAAGGGTGAAATTAAAATCTTTTTATCGGGGTCTTTATCTTTACACATTTGAGAAAGACCGCTGAAAATCTTTGTAATATTACCTTCGTTTATGGGTGTTTCATGCGGGAAGTAAAAACCTTTAAAGCTTGTGAAAGATTTATATCTGTCATAAAGCTCATCAATAAAGGGCTTATTCATTTTAAGCTCGGTTCTCCAGTCGCCATGGCCCCATTCAAGATCGGTCATATAAAGGCCCATATAAACACTCATACCGTGTTTTTCGGCTTCTTCCAAACAAATCCTTGCAATATCGGGGCAGTAAGAAGAGCCAATTGTTTTTGATGGGAATATGGTTTTATCACCCATACCGCCACGAATAAATACTAACGTATCAATGCCAAAGGCCTTCATATATTCAAATTCTTTACTCCACTGCTCACGTGAAAAATTAAGTGAGGGTAGGTCGTAAGAAATCTGGTCAATAAATGTTCCTGTAATTGGTCCTTTTTTCATTTTTAACTCTCCTTATATATTAAGCCAATATTTTTGGTCCAAGCTTCTGAACTGTATTGCAAGTGCTATATGGTTAATATCAATTTTTTCGCTGTTATCTAGGTCTGCAATGGTTCTTGCAACCTTTAAAAGTCTGTCGTAGCCACGGGCTGTAAGGCCCATATCGTCAAATGCATTTTTAAGAAGCTCATTTGCATCATCCGTTAAAACACAAAATTCTTTTAACATTTTAGGGGTTAAACCTGCGTTATTTCTGACACCCGTGCCGCTGTAACGCTTAAGCTGAATTTCACGCGCGTTATTTACTTCACGCTTAATTTCTGCAGAAGATTTACCGGGTTTTAGGTTGGTAAGCTCGTTGTAATCTACCGGCGGAACCTCTACGTGAATGTCCATTCTATCAAGCATAGGACCCGAAATTTTGCCTAAATATTTATGTACAGCGTTTGCACTACACGAACAGCTTTTTGTGGGATGTCCGTAAAAGCCGCAAGGGCAGGGGTTCATTGCCGCAATAAGTGAAATATTACACGGGTATGAAAGACTTGCCTGCACACGCGAAATAGTTACAACTCCATCTTCTAAAGGTGCGCGTAATGCTTCCATAACGTTGCGTTGAAATTCAGGAAATTCATCTAAAAATAACACACCGTTATGGGCTAGTGAAATTTCGCCCGGCTTTGGCATTGCGCCGCCACCCGTAAGGCCGGGTGCTGAAACGGTGTGGTGTGGCGCACGGAAAGGGCGCTTTGTAACAAGCGGTGAGTTTTTGGGTAAAATACCCGCAACCGAATGAATTTTAGTGGTTTCAATAGATTCACTAAAGGTCATATCAGGCAAAATACTTGAAAAGCGTTTTGCAAGCATACTTTTACCGGAGCCGGGTGGGCCTATAAGCAATACGTTATGTCCGCCGGCAGCCGCAACCGTTAATGCGCGTTTTGGTAAGCTTAAGCCTTTAACGTCGGCAAAATCAAGTGCGTTTTCAGAAAAATCGTCATTAGATACTTCAACGGGATTTGCTTTTTTTAAAATTCCGCCATGCTCTAGGTGTAAAATTAAATCTTTTACCGTGGGCACACCGTAAACGTCAATACCCGATACAACCGCGCCTTCTGTTGCATTATCAATTGGTACAAAAAGCTTTTTAATGCCCTTTTCTTTGGCTTCAATAGCCATGGCAAGTAGTCCGTTAATTGGGGTAATATGACCGTCCAGCGATACTTCACCCAAAAATGCGCAGTCGGTAAAATCGGCTTTTACACCGCCAAAGGCGTTTAAAATGGCAACTAAAATTGGAAGGTCGTAAAAAGAGCCTTCTTTTTTAAGGTCGGCAGGAGCCAAATTTATGGTAATTTTTGTTGAAGGAAATTTATAGCCGCTGTTTTTTATTGCGCTTCTTACGCGGTTTTTAGATTCTTTAACCGCACCGTCGGGTAAGCCTACAATATCAAAGGTGGGCATACCATCAGAAACGTCGGCTTCAACCGTTACCATATATGGATTTATACCGTATATACCAATACTGTTTATTTTAGAAACCATTTATTATTCCTTCTTACCAGATTTTTTTGCTGGTTATATCTTCTTCTAACATATTTAAGAATTCGTTTCTTGCAATAGCACCAAGATCACCCGCGCCGCGCTTACGAACAGCCACGGTGTTGTCTAATTGTTCTTTTTCACCCACAATAATCATATAGGGTATTTTTTCAAGCTGTGCTTCACGAATCTTAAAGCCAATTTTTTCAGGTCTTAAATCGGTTTCAACGCGAATACCCTTGCTGAATAATTCGGCCTCAACCTCTTTAGCATAATCGGCGTATTTTTCACTAACAGGTAGAATTCTAACCTGTTCGGGTGCAAGCCATAGTGGGAAGGCGCCTGCATATTTTTCAATAAGCAGCGCTAATGTTCTTTCATAGCAACCAATGCTGGTTCTGTGAATAATATAAGGATTTTTCTTGCTTCCGTCGCGGTCGGTATATTCCATACCAAAGCGTTCTGCAAGTAGCTGGTCAATCTGAATGGTAATAAGTGTGTCTTCTTTGCCAAATACGTTTTTAATTTGAATATCTAGCTTTGGACCATAGAAAGCGGCTTCACCAATACCGATTTTATAGTCAATACCTAGGTCGTCTAAAATATCCTTCATAACGCTCTGAGCTTCATCCCATTGTTCGGGTGTGCCAATATATTTTTCGTTATCTTCTGGATCCCATTGAGAGAAACGGTAGGAAACGTCTTCATAAAGACCTAAGGTTTTTAGCATATAAATTGCAAGTTCTAAGCAACCTTTAAATTCATCGGCAAGTTGTTCGGGTAGGCACATTAAGTGTCCTTCACTAATTGTAAACTGACGCACACGAATAAGACCGTGCATTTCGCCCGATGCTTCGTTTCTGAATAGTGTTGATGTTTCGTTATAACGAAGTGGTAAATCGCGGTAGCTTCTTGCTTTGTTTAAGTATGCTTGATATTGGAAGGGACAGGTCATAGGACGAAGTGCAAAAACTTCGCTGTCCTTTTCTTCATCGCCCAAAACAAACATACCGTCTTGATAGTGATCCCAGTGTCCTGATACTTTATAAAGATCGCTTTTTGCCATAAATGGAGTTTTTGTAAGCAACCAGCCGCGTTTTTGTTCTTCGTCTTCAACAAAGCGTTGTAGTAATTGAATGGTTCTTGCACCCTTTGGTAATAAAATGGGAAGACCTTGACCAATTAAATCAGAAGTTGTAAAGAAACCAAGTTCACGACCTAACTTGTTGTGGTCACGTTTTCTTGCTTCTTCTAAAGCGGTTAAATGAGCCTCAAGCTCACTTGCCTTTAAAAATGCAGTACCGTAAATGCGGGTTAGCATTTTGTTGTTGGAGTTACCGCGCCAGTATGCACCTGTAGCACTTGTTAGTTTGAATGCTTTAACCATACCTGTTTTCATCAGGTGGCTACCTGCACAAAGATCGGTAAATTCACCCTGTTTATAAAGGCTTATTACTGCGTCTTCCGGTAGGTCGTTAATTAATTCAACCTTATAATCTTCCTTTTGCTCCAAAAAGAATTTAATTGCTTCTTCACGAGATAAATAAAAGCGTTCAATAGGAAGGTTTTCTTTAACAATCTTTTTCATTTCTGCCATAAGCTTGTCCAATATTTCAGGAGTAATGGCTTCGTTTGTGTCTATATCGTAATAAAAACCGTCTGCAGTTGCAGGACCGATTGCAAGTTTTGCGGCAGGGTATAGTCTTTTAATAGCCTGTGCTAAAATATGAGATGCTGTATGTCTAAAGGTTTTTACTCCGTACTCATCGTTAAAGGTTAAAATTTCTAAACTGTCTCCATCTTTTAAGGTGTCTCTTAAATCGCATTCTGTACCATTAACCTTAGCAGCCATTGCGTTACGTGCAAGACCTTCAGAAATGGTTAGCGCGGCATCAAAGCAGCTGGCACCTTCATTTAAACTTAAATTACTTCCGTCTTTTAATACAACATTTATCATTTTGTTAGTCCTCCTTTAATGTGTGTACGGTTTTGTAAAGTTTTTTTATAATAATTTGTTTCAATAATTTGTTTAGAAACAACAAACTTATTGTTTACAGCCTTTTTCATTTTTGCAACGTAATCATCGCTTATGGTTACTCCGTTGTTAGAAACCCACTCGCCTGTTTTACTAAAATATCTGCCGCTATCGGTAATAAAGCTTTTGTTTTCAAACATTACAAGTCCTTCACTTGAAGAAAAAATGTCTTTACCGGGTAGCAGTCTTGAGTCATATTCAAAGCCTAATAGGTTATTAAGAGTGGGCACAATATCTAACGGTGAGCAAACCTTATCAATTGTTACGCCTTCGGTCATACTTGGGGTGTACATAAGAAGTACGCTTTCGTTAACTTCAAACTGTGTTTCCACTTCGTGACCGAATATTTCGTTAAAGTACTCATACTTATCGGGTCCCGTTTTTTCAAGACCGTATGGAGTATGGTCGGGGGAGATTACAATTAAGGTTTTATCTGCCACGCCCTTTTCTTCTAAACGCTTAAGCAGTGTTTCCATTGCGCGGTCCAAATCCATATTACAAGCAATATATGCCTTAACGGTATCACTATAGGGTAGGTCCTTAACGTAATCGCGGTATTTATATGACATATAGTTGTTTACAAAGTCATATCTCATATGACCTGAAACCGTCATATAATACGCGTGAAAACGTTTGCCGCTATTTAAATAATCGTCTGTGGTAAGCTCAATCATTTCGTTATCAGACTGCGGCCAGGTCTTTTTTATATTTAGTCCGTTGCCCTGTCCCTTATATAAATAGCCTAAATTGGGATGGCTTATATCACGGTGATAGTACGAATATGTGTTGTTGTGGTAACCATATACGGGGTTAACGCCAATATTTAAAAATTGTTGTGCCATGGTAAAGGGTAAAAAGATGTTGTTTTTGCCCGTTTCATAAAAGCTCCAAACACCGCTTTTAGGAATAAGACCTACGCATTCAACGTATTCTCCGTCAGAGGTGCTTACACTCCAGGGCGGATTATAATAATTTGTAAACCTAAAGCCTTCGGTATACATTTTATAAAGCGTTGGGGTTAAAGTTTTATCAATAGCGTAAGGCGCAAAGCCTTCTGCGGTAAGCATTATAAGGTTATAATCTTTAAATTTACCGGTATATTCATTTTGTAGCGTTGTTTTTTCTGATTTAAAGTAATTGTGTAAAGAAATAACGGTTTGGTCGGTCTCGTTTGCAATAAGACTGTCAAAATCAATGTCCATTATATTTTCTTTATAAACAATTTCTTCTTTTTCTTCTTTTATTTCGCTGCTGCTATCAGTAGTAGAATCAATAGTAATATCTCCGCTTGCGCCCAAATGCAACAGATTGTTTTTTATATCAAGATATTCTGTGGTAAGCAGTCCAAACTTGTCCAAAATCTGAGATTGGTTAAAAATACCGTTATAAATTTCGTTACAAGCAGGAATTGAAAAAATAAGAAAAATACTTAAAGCTCTTATTAATATTGCGCTCGACAGGCTGATTCCTTTATTAAGCCAAGATGCTCTTTCAAGCTTAAAAAGGCGGTTGCCGAAGATTATTAAAAATAGGGTTGGTAAAAACAAAGCCAAAAGAATGGGGGAGCAGTACAACACGTTCATAAGCGTGGTTACTAAAAAGTCTCCTTCAGTGGCAATAAGTTCTGCGCCGCCTGCGGTTAAAGAATAAATAACCAGCAGCTTATTAAAAACATTATAGTAAACGATTTGTACCGCGTAAATTAAAAATGTTAGCGAGGAAAGGCCAATTGCAATGCCCTTATTGACTTTGGTGTTTTTAAAAAATGAAGAAAGTATGGTTAAAACAATACCAACCGGAATTGCTAAAAGTATGCTAAAAAGTAGTCCAATATTAAAGAAATTACCCACAAACGCGCGAAAAATAATTTCACAAATAATTAGTGAAAGCGGGAAAAACCATAAATAGCCCCACTTTTTTATAAATCCTTCTTTTATTACTTCGTTTTCCATAAAACACCCATATATGTATAATTATAGTTATTATACTACTAATGTTTATAAAATACAATAGAAAAACCATAAAAAATTACAGTGTATTTAGCAGAGAAACCAGAGCATTTCCCACTAATTTTGCAGAATATTCGGCTTCTTTTAAGGTGTTGGCCTCTGTGCCAATTTCAATTAGCAGTGAGCCGGTAGTAAGGTGCAAATTATATTTTCTTGCAGTAAAGGTAATTGGTCTTGCTAAAGAAGGGTACATTTTTTCAATTTGTTGGTGAAGCTTTAAATTAAGTCGTAGGTTTTCACGCCAGTTTTCAAAACCCTCAACTTCGCCTGCTTCGCAACCGGCAACCAGCATTACCTGTGCCGCTTTTTTACCGTCAATTGTTACGGTAGGTTTAACTTTCATGCCATCATCGTAGTTTACAGAATCGCGGTGAAGGTCAATTACAATTTTTATGCTGGGGTATTTTTTAAGATAGCTTTTAACCGTTTCGGCGCTTCTGTCATAACAGCCCGAAAATTTAGGGTGGTCGTGCACGGTGGAGTTTTGTATTACCGAAATTCCGTTTTGTTCTAATACACTTTTAAGAATGCTACCAATTTTAACAACGTTTTTTGTGGTGTCTGTGGTGCCGGTGGCGTCGCTGTCTGTATAGTAATTACGGTCTTCAAGCATATAGCTTTCTGTTGTGTGGGTTGAAAAAATAAGCACTTCCGGTTCGGGCGTTTTTTGTATATCAATATTTATTTTTTTACTTAATTCTTCCTTTAAACTAATATCTACACCCGTGCTGTTTTTTAAATAAACATTATCGTAGCTTATTGGCGCATTATAAGGCGAAAGCACCGTTTCTTGAATTTTACCCAAAACCTTACCGTTGGTACTTGCTTTTATTGCTTCACTTGCGGTGCTGTTTGTGCTTTCTTCATTTTTTGTAGCTTCTTCTTTTAAAACAGGATCGGTATTAAAATTAAGAACTGGGGTTTCGCTATTTATTTCTATAGCATTTACTGTGTATTTGGGCAAAAGCTGATACATAGAAAAAACCGCAGATACCGCGGTTACAAATAGCATAAACATAGCGCAAAGCTTTTTTACAAAGGGCATAGCATCACCTTAAAGTAAAATATAAGTTCATATTCACTAAAAAATATGTTGCCTTTAATTTTTTTATACTGTTTTTTTGCCAAAAATCTTATTATTTTAAAAAAACTATTGCTTTTTTGTTTTTCTTTTGATAAAATAACTACATATGAAAATTGATAGGAGGAGAAAAAAGTATGCCTAACATTAAATCCGCAAAGAAACGTGTACTAATTGCAGAAGCAAATAATCAACGCAATAAGGCAGCTCGTTCTGCATTAAAAACTGCTATTAAAAATGTAAACACAGCAGAAGATAAAGAAGCAGCAGTTAAGGTTGCTATTAAGAAGGTTGACAAAGCAGCAGCTAAAGGTCTTTTACACAAGAACACCGCAGCAAGAAGAAAGTCTGCCTTAGCAAAAGCTTTAAACAAATAATTGTGCTTTATTTAAGCTCTGCTTTTGCAGAGCTTTATTTTTTGCAAATTTTTCTTGCAATTTGTTAAATATTGGGTTATAATTTTTTTAGCGTATAGAGGCGCGGTATTTATTAGTACCTAAAAGGTAAATGGCTTTTATTTTAGGAAAAGGAAATACCGCCGAAATCTATAACCTTTAAGCCAAGGGGTTATGGGTTGGGCTTCGATAAAACATATCGAAGACTGTCACAAAAATTGTGGAGTGCTATCGTCTTACTAGTGTTTTGTAATTCGCAGTACTCTACTACTGCGAATTTTTTTATTGGCTAAAAACAAAAAAGGAAGAGAAAAAATGAAAAAAATAGGATCAAAATTTATTGTTACAGCAATAGTTTTAGTCTTAGCTTTTGCGGCGGTTGTGGTTATGTCTTTAACACTTGGCAGACCAATTGACGTAGCCTGTGAAAGCTGCGGCGAAGAAATTGTTGCTACTTGTGAAACCTGTGGTGGAGACGGTCTTGTGGCCGCAACCAGCCAGTACTATGCAACATTTATGTCGTTAGTACCTGCTTTGGTTGCAATTCTATTAGCCCTTATAACAAAAGAGGTTTATTCATCGTTATTTATCGGTATTATTTTGGGCGCATTATTCCAAAATAACTTTAGTTTAGTTCCCGCTATGGATACCCTTTTAAACGATGGCCTTATTTCATCGGTATCGGGTACAGCCGGTATATTTATTTTCTTAGTTGTGCTTGGCGTATTGGTTGCTTTAATTAATAAAACCGGCGGTTCTGCGGCTTTTGGTCGCTGGGCAAAAAACAACATTAAATCTAAAACAGGTGCCGCAATTTGTACCTTTATTTTAGGTGTTTTAATTTTTATTGACGACTATTTTAACTGCTTAACGGTTGGTTCTGTTATGCGCCCAGTTACAGATAATCACAAAATTTCACGTGCAAAACTTGCTTATTTAATTGATGCTACTGCAGCCCCAATTTGTATGATTGCTCCCATTTCTTCTTGGGCGGCAGCTGTGTCAGAATATACAACCGGCGTTACCAATGCCGCAGGTGAAGAAATTTCTTCTTTAGCATTATTCTGTCAGGCAATTCCTTATAACTTCTATTCATTATTAACCTTTGTGTTTATTATTGGTATAACTCTTATGAAGTTAGATTACGGTCCAATGAAGCTTCACGAACAAAACGCTGAAAAGGGTGACTTATTTACCTTTGGCGGTGAAGTAAAAAGCGGTGAAGAATTAGAAGACGGTAACGAAAACGGTAGGGTTATTGACCTTGTTTTACCAATAGTTTTATTAATTGCAGTATCGGTTGTAGCCTTAATTTACGTTGGCGGCTTCTTTACGGAAGGCAGTGGCGTTACGGGTGACTTTGTAGGTGCGTTTGGTAATACAGATGCTACCATTGGTCTTCCACTTGGCGGTATTGTAGTGCTATTAGTTACTATTATCTACCTAATGGCAAGAGGTCTTATTTCCTTTAAAGATGCAATGGGCTGTATTCCAAAAGGCTTTATTGCAATGGTTCCGGCAATTTTAATTTTAACCATGGCAACCGCACTAAAAAATATGACCGGTCTGCTTGGATCTGACACCTTTGTTCAAAACGCATTAGCTAATGCAGGTGCTTTAGCAAACTTCTTACCCGCAATAATCTTCTTGGTTGCATGTGGCATTGCCTTTGCAACAGGTACTTCTTGGGGTACTTTTGGTATACTTATTCCAATTGTTCTTGGCGTTTTCCCCGCAGGAAGCGAACTAATGATTATTGGTATGTCGGCTTGCCTTGCAGGTTCTGTTTGCGGTGACCACTGTTCACCAATTTCTGATACAACCATTATGTCTAGTGCGGGTGCACAATGTGAACACGTTAATCACGTTTCCACCCAGTTACCATACGCTTTAACGGTTGCAGGTGTATCGTTTGTTTCCTACATTATTGCAGGTCTTGTTCAAAACGTATATATTTCACTTGGCATTGCATTTGTAATTATGGTTGGTACATTGTTAATTATTAAATTTGCAACCAAAAAGCAAGAAGCATAATTTAAAATTAATACTAAAGACCTTACTAAATTGTAAGGTCTTTTTTTTATTGCGAATATTACCGATTTTAGCACATAAAATAGTATAGAGTAAATGTAAGGAGTGTATTATTTATGAGCTTTAATCCATTTGAACAAAAGCCCTGTTCTTTAGAAAACACAATTATGGACTGGTCGGAAATTAGACCATATTCCTATAACAAAAAAGAAGTCGACCCATACACCAGAACCCGCGTAATATTAATGAACGGTACAGAGTTTGAAAATAACTGGTTTTTGCATCAGTTTCAACGCAATTGCAGTAACAATAATATAAGACGTGCTTTAGCAGTAATGCGCAGAAGCGAACAACTTCAGCAAAAGCTTATTTCTTTAATTAAACCCGTAAACGAAACACTTTTAGAGCACACAATTGGTTATGAACAATTAGCGGTTGATTTAACGGCTCATTTAGCCAAAAAAGAAAAAGATCCATACGTTAAAAAGGCATTGGATTTTGCTCTGCTTGAAGACTTTGACCACCTTTACCGCTATGCCGATTATTTAGATATGACCACCGGCACAAAAGCAGAAGACCTTGTTGGTAAATATACCGAAATAATGCCGGGGCGCCCCACAATAGCCCACCACCGCCACCCCGTTGATACCGTTCGTTTTTATACCGATAGCAAAAAAGCGGCATTAGGAACAAACCTTTGTGTAAATATCATTACCGCAGCAGAGCAACAAACCATGAATTTTTATATGAACGTTTGTGGCGCATACCCCGAAGAAAAGGGTAGAGAATTATATCAGGAAATCGGTATGGTAGAAGAAGACCACGTAACACACTACGGTTCACTTTTAGACGTAAAAGCCACCTGGCTTGAAAATCTACTTATGCACCAGTACACCGAGTGCTATTTATATTATTCAATGTATAAAACCGAAACAGTACCCGCAATAAAAACCATTTGGGAAAAGCTGCTTGAACAAGAAATTTCACACCTACATGCCGCCGCACAGCTTCTTTGCGAAGAAGAAGGTAAGCATTATACTCAAGTTCTTGGCAAAAACGTGGCTTTCCCCGACGTTTTAAAACTAGAAAGCAATATTGATTACGTGCGTAATATTTTAGAAAAATCTGTTCAGGTAACACCCGTTAAAGAAAAATATTCCTGCGTAAACAATTTAGCCGATAACGCCGACTTTTTCCGTTATCAAAACACAGTTAACGATAATTTAAAAGAGGTTAGAAGCCACACAGTGATTGAAGATTATATTGCAAAATTTGGTAAAGATTATCGTTTTGAAGTTGATGAAAACCCCATAAAACCACTAAGGGATAGAACTAATGACAATACCGACGTTGGTCGTAGTCCCGGTGCCTCTACGGCTTGTAGTTTATAAATTTAAAAACTCCCTTAAAAGTAGGGAGTTTTTTTAATTAAACCAAAATTTTGTGTTTCAAATAAATATCGAATATGATATAATAAACAAAAATCGGTGACGGTGAAGACTAATGAATAAATGGAATTTTTACACTACCAATGAAATTAAACCAACGGGTTGGCTTAAAAATCAGCTTAAAATTCAAGCAGATGGTTTATGCGGCAACCTTGATAAAATATGGCCCGATATTAAAGACAGCGCCTATATTGGCGGCAATAGAGAAGGGTGGGAGCGCGTCCCTTATTGGTTGGATGGCTTTATTCCGCTTGCCTTTTTGCTTGATGATGAAGATATGAAAAAGCGTGCCAAAAAATATGTTTACGCCATTATGTCTTTTCAAAAAGAGGATGGTTGGATTTGTCCTTGTGAAGACGAAAAAAGAGCGGAATATGATAGCTGGGCTATTCAGCTTATAAGCAAGGTTTTTACGCTTTATTATCAATGCACAAAGGACGAAAAGGTTTTAAAGAGCCTTTATAAAGCCTTAAAAAATTATTATGAGTTGTTAAATAACGGCAGCATTTTGCTTCATACTTGGGGTAAATTCCGCTTTTTTGAAACCTTCATAGCAATTGATTTTTTATATGGAATTTATAAAGACGAGTGGCTAATTAGTTTAGCAAAAATCTTAAAAGAACAAGGCGTAAATTATAACGATTTAACAAACAAATGGCAAACCCCTTTAAACGAATGGCACTTGGAAACCCATAATGTCAACATTGCCATGATGTTAAAAGAAGAGGCGCTAACTGCAAAGGTCTTAAAGCAGGAATATAAAGATAACGCGGAAAAACTCTATGAAATTTTAAGTGAATATAACGGTACATCGGTTGAAATTTTTACGGGGGATGAATGTCTTTCGGGTATAGGCGCAAACCGTGGCACAGAGCTTTGCGCTGTGGTTGAGCAAATGTTTTCTTATGAACAATTATTCAGCTTTTCGGGAGATAATAAGTGGCTTGAACGCTTAGAAGTGATTGCCTTTAATGCGCTTCCCGCTACAATTAGCGACGATATGTGGACGCACCAATATTTGCAAATGCAAAACCAAATTGAATGTAGCAAATTTTCAAAAAAATCACATTTTAGAACAAACGGTCCCGAAGCGCATTTGTACGGTTTGGAGCCACACTTTGGGTGCTGCACCGCAAATTTTGGTCAAGGATTTCCAAAACTTGCATTGGCTTCTTTTATGTATAACAAAAACGAAGTTATAAGCGCAATTCCAATTCCTACAACCTTAAAAACCAATGATTTTTCTATTGAATTAAAAACCGAATATCCTTTTAAAAATCACTTTACATATAAGGTGAAATCGAAAAAGGATTTTGATTTTATTATTAGAATTCCTTCCTTTGCAAAAAAAGTAATGCTTAACGGCAAAAGGGTGAAAAAAGGTGATATTAAAATAGAAATTAAGGCAAATTCTAACCAAAATATTGAGTTAGAATTTACTACCGTTGCTCGTTTAGAAAAACGTCCAAACAAATTAAACGTTTTAAAATGCGGTTCGCTCGTTTTTGCCCTTCCAATAGAATATTCAACCAAAATGTACGAGTATGAAAAAGATGGTGTAGAACGCAAATTTCCTTATTGCGATTATGAATTGTTCCCAAATTCTTATTGGCAATATGCTTTTTACAGTAAAAGGTTTAATTTAAAAGAAAATAAAGTTTCTAAAACCCCATTTTCTTCTAAAAAGCCGGCTATAACCATAGAAGCATACGCAAAAGAAATAGACTGGGGATATGCAGATGGTTATACAAACGTTTGTAACAAAACGCCAAAAAGCTTAAAACCAAAAGGCAAAAAACAAAAAATTACACTTTACCCTTATGGCTCAACAAAACTTCGCATGACAGAATTACCCCTTATAAAATAAAAAAATGCCCACACAATTGGTGTGGGCAATTTTTATTTTTCTAGTGCTTTTTCAATGTCTTTTGCGTAGGCTTTAAGTTCGTCAATTATATCAATTGGCGGTGTTTTGTAATATAGGCCAAGGGCAAATTTTGCTTTGCCTTCTAAAAAAATTGGTACCGCTAAAGCATATTTTTTGCCGGGTACACTGTAAACCACGTGTCCGTCTTCTTTAATTTTATCTAAATAACCGTTAAATTCGGTAATGCCGGAAAATCTTTTTGGAAGGTTGTAATATTCTAAATAGGCTTCGCGCTTGTAATCCTCTAAATGAGAAAGCAGCATTAACCCCGTAGCAGAACCAACCGCACCTGCGTTTGCTCCTAAAACACTTCTGGTGTCTCCATCTGCGCCAATTTCAATAATAGAGTGTCTAACGTAGTTTTTCAGGGTTGAAATTGCAACGTGAGCTTTGGTTTTTGCGCGTATTTCGTGCGCCTTTTTTATAAGCACGTCAATAATTTCTTTAGAGGTATTTAATCTATCAGAAAGGCTATAGCACATAACACCCAAGCGGTAGCCCCTTATAGCATCCTTTTCTAAATATTTAGTTTCGCATAGGTCCTTTAAAATACCCGCAAGTGTAGATTTTGGAATATCACAAAGGGTAGAAAGCTCGTTTAAAGTAAAAACATCCTTCTTACTTTGACTCATAATTTCAAGCACGTTCAGAGCCTTATGTAGAACTTTTATCATAAAAAACACCTCGTTTGTTCGACAATGTCGTAATTATAAAGTATAAATTCGAAAATGTCAATATTTTTTCACAAAAAATGCTTGACTTTAAAAATACATTAATATATAATACGGGCGGCAAAAGAAACGGACTTTTGTTCGACAATGCTGAATAAATTATAAGGAGCAATTATAATGCAAGATTTTGGTTATTTTGAGTCTTTACAAGAAAACTTCAAAAAAATCAACGAAACCCAAGAAGAAAACATTAAAGCTGCCGCAAAATTAATGGCAGACGCTATTGAAAATGATCGCTTAATTAACGTTTACGGTGGTGGCGGTCATACAACACTTCCCGTTGGTGAAATGTTTTTCCGTGCAGGTGGACTTAGCTGTATAAATCCATGTATGGAAACCGGCCTTTCTGTTTTTAACCAAGCAGAAAAATACTTAGAGCTAGAAAGAACCGTTAACTACGGTAGCGCAATTATTAAGTATTACAATCTTAAAAAAGATGACGTACTTATTATCTTCCATAACATCGGTATTAACCCTGCAACAATCGATGCCGCTATGGAAGCCAAGAAAAACGGTGTAAAAATTATTGCAGTAAGTAGTGAAGCATGGCAAAAAGAAATGCCCGTTGACCACTTTATTCGTCACCCAAACAAAACAAATCTTTTTGATTATGCAGACGTTTGTATTGAAGACTTTAACCCTGTTGGTGATGCAGTAGTTACTGTTCCGGGTTTAGATACACCTATTGCTCCCGTTTCAAATATTATTGATTTTTACATTGCGCACTTACTTGAAATCTATTGCGTAAAAGAATGTATTGATCGTGGCATTACTCCACCGGTATGGAATAGTGCAAATACCCCCGGCGGTGATGAGAAAAATGCTAAATATTTAGAAAAATATCGTCCCAGAGTTAAAATGTTATAAGGAGAAAAAATATGAGTATTAAACATTGTGGCGTTAGCTATTACGGATTAAACTACGTAGAACACGCTGAAAAAGACTTTTTAGAAATGAAGGATCACGGTTGTGATACCGTAATTTTGGCAATTACTGAATTCGATTTCGACTTTTGGTTTCCTAACATTAACGAAATCGTAAAAACCGCTCATAAAGTAGGACTACGCGTTTTAGCAGACCCCTGGGGCATTGGTAAATACTTTGGCGGCGAACAAGTTAGCTTGTTTTTACAAAACAATATTCATCACAGACAGGTTTCTGCATATACAGGTGAAGTGCTGAATGCCGCTTGTTTTAACACAAACGCATTTAGAGATTACTTTAACAATATGTGCTTAAAACTAGCAAGAGAAACCGAAGTTGACGGTTTCTTCTGGGATGAACCACACTATGCATATCCAAAGGCATACGCTTCTATTACAGGTGGCGCGGGTGATGACTGGGCATGTCGTTGTCCTGAATGTATGAAAAAGTTCCAAGACTATTATGGCTATGAAATGCCTAAATTTATGAACGATGACGTTAAGCAATTCCGTTGGAGAGAAGCTTTATTCACTCTATCTGATTGCTCTAAAAAATTAAAAGAGTTTAACCCCAACTTAGAAATTACCTGCTGTGTTCACGCAACAAAGAATACATATTACGTAACAGAATT
Source organism: Acutalibacteraceae bacterium (assembly GCA_045580525.1). Classification (GTDB taxonomy): domain Bacteria; phylum Bacillota; class Clostridia; order Oscillospirales; family Acutalibacteraceae; genus UMGS1279. The sequence continues at coordinate 2,400 of JAZNNZ010000139.1, read as the reverse complement.
ACGTGGCTATGATAACTGGGATATGGTAGCGGCTTGTCCTTACTTTGATGTATTTTCTACTACCATTATCGACTGGTCACTTCCTGAAAGCTTCTTTAAAGAAATTACCGAAAGAACCGTTAATATTGCTAAAAAATACGGTAAACAATCTGAACGCTGGTTAATGGGTTACAATAAACGCCCTGAAAATTGGGAACAGATTGATAAAGTTGTTGATATGTACGAATCTTTAGGCGTAGATAGATTAGCTACATGGACATATCGTGGCGGTTACGGAACAGTTGTTGCCGCTAAAGACCCCATTGAACTTTGGGATAACATTGGCAGAAACTATAAAAGAGTATTAAATAAAGAGGGTAAATAAAATGCAAATATTTAATAAATTAATTCCCGCACCACAAAAGGTTACTTTAGGTGAGGGCGCATATGAATTAACAACAAAAACTGTTAAAACAAACTTTGATGCAACCAACGATTTTAAATATCTTTTAGGTGAATTGGGTCTTCCTGTAGCATCGGTTTGCGACTGCAAGGCTGATTTTCTTAAAATGGTTATTGGTGAAGGCTGCATAACAGATGCTACTGCTCCCGATAACAAAGAAGGCTATACTTTAGTTTTACGTGAGAACGGTGCTGAAATTACCGCTAACACTAAAGAGGGTATTGCTTTTGGTTTAAAAACCTTAATTAAATTACAAGAACTTGGCGAAGAAATTCCACAAGCTACCATTACTGACTATCCTAACCTACCTTTCAGAGGCGTTCACCTATGTATTTTTAACCCTGATGATGGTACCGAAAAGGATGACACAAGCTTTGAAAGCACAATGAAGGTTGTTAAAACTGCCGCTATGACAGGCTATAACACCGTTTGCGTTGAATTCTGGGGTATGTTCCCAAATCCACGCCGCGAATATGCTTATTGGCCAAAAGCATATACAATGGACCAAGTTAAAGCTTTAGTTTCTTTTATTAAAGACGATTTATATATGGAAGCTTTCCCATGCCAGAACCTAACAAGCCATGCAGGTTGGTCTAGAATTGACTCTCGTAAGCACGTAGTATTAGACCAAAGACCCGATTTAAAAGATATGTGGATTCCCGGTGGCTGGTGCTTTGCAACAGAAAACCCCGATACCAAAGAATATTTAAAAGACATTATGGAAGAATTAATTATTGCTTTCCGTAATCCTAAATACTTCCACATTTCAACCGATAAAGCATTTGGTTTTGGTTCAGGTTTAGAAGACAGAACACGTCCTGCAGACGTATTATTTATGAATCATGTAACCTGGCTTAACACTTTCTTACAAGAAAAAGGCATTATTCCTGTTATGTGGAACGATATGATTTATTCTTCTACCGACTCATTATTCTGGAAAATGGATAAGAAAATGGCAGATTATCTACCAAACAACATTTTAATGAACGTTTGGACCCATAACGATCCCGGTGAATATTGGCCAGATGCAGTTTTCTTTGAAGACAGAGGCTTTAAGACAGTTTATTCTCCATTTATGCATGAAGGTTCAATTACCCATATGGTTGAAATTGCAAACAAAGCAAAAAATGCCGAAGGTATACTTCAAACAACCTGGTTCTGCCCAATTCAAGCTTTACCATACGTTACAATGAGTGGTGGCTTACAATGGAGTCTTGTAAGACCTGATGACAGCGATATTCAAAAGGCTGTTGACACTTGGTATAAATAAGTTTAAAATTAAAGCAGAGTCGGTATGGCTCTGCTTTAACTATTAATTAGTAGGTGAAATTTTATGCGTTTTAATGGCAAAAAAGATATCAGAATAATTCCGTTTTCACCCTTAACGGTGGAAGATAACGCTGAAATTCGTTTTCAGGTGTTTAACGATGGCAATGTTAATGAAACCGCAAAGGTTATTGTAACGCTCGATACCCCCGAAAACGTAGTTTATTTAGACGAAGCAACAGTTTTTCCGAATTGTTTTGTGCTTTTTAAATTTAATAAGCAGTTTGCTGCGGGGCACCACACCCTAACCTTTATTGTAAACGGTAAAACCGAAACGATTGAAATTGAAGTCAAAAAAGAAAGACAACCAAAATTAAACGGTGGATTTTTAATGTTAGGTCCACCTAACGACCGCGTTCAGTGTGACCCATTCCGTTCTGAACTTAAATCCTTTACCGATAACGACTGGACACGTTATATGGATGAAATGAAAAAAATCGGCGTTGATTTTGTCATTGTTACCGTTACTGTTCAGCGTTTGGTAGTTGGCACCGACAGAGCCCATTATAACAGTAAATATTACGATAAATCTGATATTGCGGCAAAGGATCCTATCGGCGCTATTATGGCAGCGGCTGAAAAAAATAATCAGCAGGTATTTTTAGGGCTGGGACACACCTATGACAGCCACT
>JAZNNZ010000138.1:0-16254 GCA_045580525.1 Acutalibacteraceae bacterium | reverse complement strand
TGGATTCAGGAAGGGTTACAGAGAAGGGAGCCTTCTTGTTTGTATACACACCTTTATTTTCGTTAAGCTCAAGGGTATTGTCATATTCTACCCAAGCACCGAGTTCTTTAAAGTGTAAAGGTGCGGCTGACACCACGGCTTCTAAGCTGCCATCGTTTCTTAGGTATGTTTTAGAGTATTCGGTTCTGTATTCTTCTAATTCTTCAACTATCAAATTAGAATAATCGGGTTTAGCGACATCCGCTAAAACAGATAAACTGCCACCGGTACATAATAGGCATAAAGCCAGCATGACCGATAACAGTTTAAATAGGGGTTGATGTTTACTTGTACTTGTCATTTTTCCACGTTCTTTCATTTAAAATTCTTTTGGGGAAATTTTTGTTGGGGAAAGTTTTGGGAAACACAACCAAAAGGAAAAGTTCCACTTTTTGGCAATAAACATTATACTCCTGTGATTTTAAAAAATCAATAGTTTATGGTTGACAATTACTTTCAAAATATGATATAATTTTACCTACAAAAACCGAGCATTAACCACCGACCAGAATAGTATGGACGTGCGTACCGGAACGGAAATGCGATAAGGTTATAAGTTGGATGCTGCTTGATTGTGCGGAGTAGTCGTTTTCTTGTCGAACTGTTTATATGCAGGGCATTGTCGTTGGCGAACGAGGCTTTAGGGAAAACTTCAACAATCAAAAGAGAGGCATACAGAAAAGTCGATCCAGCTTTTTTGTTAGTATGTTAATTATACGTACTTACCTTCCTTCTTTGTGAAGGGGTAAGTGCGTTTTTTTGTTTTGTAGACAATTTAAAATAAAAAAAGAAGGTCCTGCTGCAACAGAACCTTCTTGGTTATGAAGTATCCTCAACCGATACCTCAAAATCACTATTGATATTATACATTTTATTGTCGTATATGTCAAGAGGCTTTTAGATTTTTTAGAGGATACTTTGTAAGAGTATCCTCCTTTTTTATGGAGGAAATATTTAAAGAAAGGTAAAACGATGAACTCCGTAAAAAAGATTGACAAAAATTTAGAGTTGGCAATAGACAAAGTTGTTGCCAATAAAGAAAAATATGTAATGAATCCCAAAGCCGATTTTACTCGCAGTAGAAAATTGCCTATGAAAGATGTATTAAATCATATACTTTCGATGGGGGGAGGAACGCTTCGTGAGGAATTATTTAATATTTCCAAAAGAAATAATGTTGCACTCACATCATCGGCTTTTGTACAGCAAAGAGCTAAAATATCTAGCAATGCATTTAAAGATATTTTAAGAAATTTTAATGCAGTTTCAAAAGATACAAAGACATATCATGGCTATCGCTTGTTGGCCGCCGATGGTAGTGACATTAATTGTGCGCGCAACCCTGATTCACCAAATTATCTCTCTACGAATCAACACCCAAAAGGATTTAATCAAATTCACTTGAATGCATTATTCGATATTTGCAATCATACGTATTTTGACATATCCGTTCAACCAAGAAAAGAATTCGATGAACGTAGAGCTTTAATAGAAATGTTGCGGGAAAATTGTTTTGAAGAAAAAACAATTATTGTAGTTGATCGTGGGTATGAAAGTTACAATATGTTTGCCAATTTTCTTAATACTGATAATGTGGATTTTATATGTCGTGTAAAAACCGGAAGCGGTGCAATGTTTGATATAAAAAATCTTCCGATGGAAGAATTAGATTGTGATATTTCATTCGAGGTTACTACTACACAAAGAAAAGAAGATAAGCTACTTGGCCGACGTTTTATACAAACCGGCAGTAAAAAAGGAAAGAAGAACAGTAATAAAACTATTATAAGCAATTGGGATTTTCCCTCTCCCTATACTTTAAAGCTAAGAGTTGTTAGGTTTTTACTTGACAGTGGAGAATATGAGACGTTAGTTACATCGTTAAGTAGAGCAGATTTTCAACTTGAAGAATTTAAAAAACTTTATCATATGAGATGGGATATCGAGACTTCATTTCGTGATTTAAAATATTCTATAGGAGTTACACATTTACATAGCAAAAAAGATGATTCGGTTTTACAAGAATTATATGCTGCGGTAATTATTTATAATTATTGCAGTAGGATCTCTGGAAGTCAGCAAGTTATAAAACAACAGCCTTGCAAATATTTATATAAAATTAATTTTACAATGGCTATTCATATATGCAAAACTTTTTATAGGTCTATAAAAAAAGACTATGAAGAACTTGTATATGATATTGGCCGGCATTCCGAACCTGTCCGACCAGGAAGAAAAGATATACGGAATTTAAGAACCACTAGATTTCTTGGCTTTAGTTATCGTGTGGCTGCATAAAGCAAGTAATTTTTACTTGCGTATTAAAGTGCGCCCAAAATCATAATTCTCTTGTTTTTATTGCAAAATTTTACGTATTTTTTCGCATTTTTTTGAGGGAAAATGCGTTTTTTATTATTTAATTCTTAACTTAATGGCACATCCTTAAAAAATAAAAGTTAGCGGAAAGAAAATCGTTCTTCTTTCCACTAACTTAATGACATTGGGAAGTATCCCTGCTTTTTTTATGCGCAAAAACGGTGTTTGCCTATTTTTGTTATAAGCGGTCTTGACCAAATCCAACTGCTTGTAGCGGTATCCGGATTAAAATAATAAATTGCTCCGCCACTAGGATCCCAACCGTTCAAAGCATCTCGAGCCGCTTTATAAGCACTGTCTGCTACGGGTTTGTTCCATTGCCCGTCAGTAAGACAGGAAAAGGCGTTCTTTTGGTAAATTACACCCGAAATGGTGTTTGGAAAGGAAGGGTGGTCCACACGGTTTAAAACAACCGCGCCAACAGCCACCTGCCCGGTATAGGGTTCACCCCTGGCTTCTGCAGAAATCAGTCGCGCTAGTAAATTAACGTTTGCAGAACTTGTACTGCCGCCACCGCTGCTATTAGAAGAAATACCCATTTTAGCCAAGGTTTTTTTACCGGCAATACCGTCGGCAGTAAGACCGTATTTTTTTTGAAATTTTATAACAGCGTTTTTAGTTTGTGTCCCATAAATACCGTCAACACTACCGCTGTAATAGCCCCACTTTTTAAGCCTGGTTTGAATTTCTCTTACTTCAGCACCACGCGAACCGTATTTTGATAAAGCCGATGCCGAAAAAACGGTGCATAAAACCAATATAATGCTTAAAGCAATAGCAATTGAATGCTTGAATTTTTTCATTTTTATATTCCTTTTTCGTTTTATTTTTAGCATACCGCTTTTTTAAAAAAATATTCAAATTGTGATAAAAATGTGGGGAAAATGTTAAAGGTCAGTAAAAGTCAAAAAATTTTTACAAAAAACTATTGACTTTATTAAAAATAGGGTGTATATTATCTATGTTAGCACTCGGAGGTTTAGAGTGCTAACACTTAAAAATTACATATCAGGGGGTGGAAAAATGCTAACAGACAGGCAAAAGAATATTCTTTATCTTATGGTAAAGGCGCACATAATGTCGGGGGAACCAATAGGTTCAAAAACATTGAGTGAAGTGCTTGAAAATAAGGTTTCATCCGCCACAATAAGAAACGAAATGAGTTTTTTAAGTGAGCAAGGCTTTTTAGAGCAGCCACACACTTCTGCGGGCAGAATTCCCACCTCTAAAGCATATAGAATGTATATTAACGGTTTGCTTTCTCATGAGGCCAGTGAAGAAACCAAACGTATGATTGATAGCCACTTAACCAAAATAGGCGGAGATTTTGAAGGCATAAACGAAAACGCCACAAAAGCCTTAAGTGAAATTACAGGGCTACCGAGCGTATCTTTAATAACCCACGAAGACACCACCTATATTAAAAGAATAGAAATTTTACCAATGGGTAGAAGAATGGTGTTAATAGTTTTGGTCACTAGCGATACACTTGCAAAAAGTCGTATGTGCAAAAGCGGTTTCGATTTAACACCCGATATACTCTCGCGTTTTGACAGAATTGCTTCTAAAGAAATAGTAGGAACAGAGCTAAACCGTTTCACAGCGGGTTTTATGCAGTCTGTAGCGGCATCAGCGGGAGATATTACGTTAATACCGTTTTTTAATACTGTTTTTGATATGATAACCGAGCTTAAAACAATGCAACTAAGCTTAAAGGGTGAAAACACCATTTTAGAAGCAGAAAATGCCGATGCATTAAGACTTATGGAATTTATTTCAAGACGTGATGCTATAATTTCTGTTTTAGCAGATGCAAAAGATCCTATAAGCATTGTTTTGGGTGAAGGTAATGAAACTGAAAAATCCCCCGCAAGTTTAATTATTGCAAAGCATAGCGGTGGTAAAATTGGTGTTATAGGACCCAAAAGAATGTCTTACGAAAATGTTATACCAAGCATTGCATACTTTGCTCAAAAGCTTGGCGATATTATAAATAAGGCAATAAATGATATGGAGTGAAAAAATCTTGAGTGAACAAACAAAAAAGCGTAAATCACCAACCGAAAAGTTAAAAGAAGAATTAGCCGCTCAAAAGGACCTGGTGTTACGTACAGCCGCAGAATTTGATAACTATAAAAAGCGTACAGAAAGCGAAAAACTTCGTATAGCAGAATATAGCAAAGCAAACCTTATTAAGCAGCTTCTTCCAACAATTGATAACGCTAATCGCGCATTATCATATGAAGCAGGAAGTGAAGAATATAATAAAGGTATTGAGCTTATTGCAAAACAGCTTGTAGGCACAATTGATGCGCTAGGCATTAAAGAATTGGCCAAAGTTGGAGATGAATTTGATCCCAACATTCATGAAGCTGTAATGCAGGTAAGTAGTGACGAGCTACAAGAAAACCAAATAGCCGCAGTTTTACAGCAGGGCTATAAATTAGGCGATACAGTTATAAGACCGGCAATGGTATCGGTTGTAAAATAACTTTGTAAATATTAAATTTCTATATAAAAGGAGAAAATTAAAATGGGAAAAATTATTGGTATTGACTTAGGAACAACCAACTCTTGCGTTGCAGTTATGGAAGGCGGCGAAGCCGTTGTTATTGCAAACGCAGAAGGTGGCAGAACAACACCTAGCGTTGTTGCTTTTTCTAAAACAGGGGAAAGAATGGTAGGTCAGGTTGCAAAGCGCCAGGCTATTACTAACCCCGATAGAACAATTGCTTCTATTAAAAGAGAAATGGGCAGTAACTACACCGTTGATATTGACGGTAAAAAGTACACCCCACAAGAAATTTCTGCAATTACACTTTCAAAATTAAAGGCTGATGCTGAAAGCTATTTAGGCACCACCGTTACAGAAGCAGTTATTACGGTTCCTGCTTACTTTACAGACGCACAACGTCAAGCAACTAAAGACGCAGGTAAAATTGCAGGATTAGACGTTAAGAGAATTATTAACGAACCAACCGCAGCGGCTCTTGCATACAGCATTGATAAGGAAAACGACCAAAAGGTTATGGTTTATGACCTGGGCGGTGGTACATTTGACGTTTCTATTATTGAAATGGGCGACGGTGTTCAAGAAGTTCTTGCTACTGCAGGTAACAACCGTTTAGGCGGCGACGACTTTGATAAACGCATTATGGACTATATCGTAGCAACCTTTAAAGCAGAAAACGGTATTGATTTATCTACCGATAAAATGGCAATGCAAAGAATTAAAGAAGCTGCAGAAAAGGCTAAAATTGACCTTTCCGGTATGACAACCACAGATATTAACCTACCATTTATTACTGCAGACGCTACGGGACCCAAGCACTTTGAAACATCATTAACACGTGCAAAATTCAACGAATTAACTAACGATCTTGTAGAAGCAACAATGGCTCCTGTTCGTCAAGCTTTATCTGATAGCGGCTTACAAGCTTCTGAAATTAATAAAGTATTAATGGTTGGCGGTTCTTCGAGAATTCCCGCTGTTCAAGAAGCGGTTCAAAAGTTTATGGGCAAAGAACCATTTAAGGGTATCAACCCCGATGAATGTGTAGCACTAGGTGCCGCAATTCAAGGCGGTGTTTTAGGCGGCGACGTTAAAGGCCTATTACTACTTGACGTTACACCACTTTCTTTAGGTATTGAAACTATGGGCGGTATCAACACAAAGGTTATTGACAGAAATACCACCATTCCAACCAAAAAGAGCCAAATTTTCTCAACCGCTATGGATAATCAACCTTCTGTTGAAGTTCACGTTCTACAAGGTGAAAGAGAATTTGCTAAAGACAATAAAACTTTAGGTGTGTTCCATCTTGACGGTATTGCACCGGCTCCTCGCGGAATTCCTCAGATTGAAGTTACCTTTGATATTGACGCTAACGGTATTGTTAACGTTGCAGCTAAAGATTTAGGTACAGGCAAAGAACAAAAAATCACCATCACTTCTTCAACAAATATGTCTAAAGAAGATATTGAAAAGGCAGTTCAAGAAGCCGAACAATATGCCGCAGAAGACAAAAAACGTCGCGAAGATATTGATACAAGAAACGCTGCAGACCAAATGGTTTACACCTGCGAAAAAGCTTTATCTGATATGGGCGACAAATTAGAAGAAGGCGAAAAGTCTGACGTTCAGACCGCTATTGATGCACTAAAAGAAGCATTAAAGGGCGAAGATATTGAAGCGATAAAAACCAAAAAAGAAGAATTAGAAAAGAAATTCTACGCTATTAGCGAAAAAATTTATAAAGCAGCTGCAGAAGCACAACAAGCAGCAGGTGCTGACGCTAATGCAAATGGCGCTAACGCAGATAACGTTTACGAAGCAGACTTTAAGGATGCCGACGAAGACAATAAATAATAATTTTTAAGCAGGATGGCTTAAAACCATCCTGTTTATGCTTATGTAAATTAGGTTTTAGGAGAGAACTCTGTGGCAGATAAAAGAGATTTTTATGAGGTTTTGGGTGTAGATAAAAACGCATCTGAAGCAGACATAAAAAAAGCATACAGACAAGCGGCAAAAAAATATCACCCTGATTTAAATCCGGGCGATAAAGAAGCCGAAATAAAGTTTAAAGAAGCAGCCGAAGCTTACGAGGTTTTATCTGATGCCGATAAAAAGGCAAGATATGACCAGTTTGGCCACGCCGGTGTTGATCCAAACTTCAATCAGGGCGGTGGCGGTTTTGGCGGCGGTTTTTCGGGCTTTTCTGATTTTGGAGATATTGGTGATATCTTTGGTCAGTTCTTTGGCGGCGGTTTTTCGGGTGGCAGAAGAAGTAATCCAAACGCACCAAGACGCGGCAGAGACTGTGAAACGGTACTCAATATTTCTTTTGAAGAAGCCGCAAAGGGTTGCACAAAGGAAGTTTCTTATCAAAAAATTGATTCTTGTAAAGAATGTGGCGGTAGCGGAGCCCAAAAAGGCACAAGCAAAAAGACCTGTTCTAAGTGTGGTGGTAGCGGTCGCATAAACGTTACACAACGCACACCCTTTGGCGCAGTTCAAACACAAACAACCTGTGATGCTTGTCGCGGAAGCGGTAGCATTATAGAAAAGCCATGTACACATTGTAACGGAACCGGCAGAATAAGAAGCACCGTTAAACATCAAATTAATATTCCTGCAGGTATTGACGACGGTCAAACGCTTAACGTTCGCGGCGCGGGAGATAGCGGTATTAACGGTGGTCCCGCAGGAGATCTGCATATTATTATATCGGTTCGTCCACACCCAATTTTTGAAAGGGAAGGCTATAACGTATTTTGTACAATACCCATAACCTTCGCAGAAGCGGCGCTGGGTGCAGAAATTGTTGTTCCAACCTTAGACGGTAAGGTTAAATTTACTATTCACGAAGGCACACAACCGGGTGATGAATTTAAGCTTAAGGGCAAAGGTATTCAGCGCCTAAACGGTAGCGGCAGGGGAGATCAATATGTTAAGGTTAACATAGAAGTACCCCGCAACCTTTCAAAGCAAAGCAAAGAAGCCTTAAAGCACTTTGATGAGCTATCAGATAAAGAAAACTATAAAGAACGCACAGGCTTTTTTGAAAGATTAAAGAAGTATTTTAACGAGTAGGTAAATATGGAAAAAAGCAAGGTAATAAGAAAGCAAATAAGCTCTAATATGTGTTTTATTTGCGGAATACATAATAAAGCCGGTCTTAATATTCGTTTTTATGAAACAGAAAATAATGAAGTTGTTTGTCGTTTTATAGCCAAAGAAGAACATCAAAGCTATCCTGGTCGTTTACACGGTGGCATAGCTTCAACCGTTATGGATGAGCTTATTGGCAGAACAATTCAGTTAATAGAGCCGGATGCTTGGGGCGTAACCTGTGATTTATCTATAAAATACAAAAAGCCGGTGCCACTAGAAACCGAGCTTTTAGCTAAAGCGAGATACACCAAATATTCTCACGGATTATTGTTTGCAGAAGGTGAAATTTATTTACCCGATGGCACCGTTGCGGTAACCGCCAGCGGCAGATACTTAAAAATGCCGCTAGATAAAATTTTAAATGAAGGTGGTAATAATGATCACGAAGAAATGTTTGTTGTTGAAAACGAAGAAGACCCCGAATACATATAAAAATAGCCTCTACCAATCGGTAGAGGCTTTATTTTATAAACCTAATTTCATATCGCCATCTTTTATTATTTTTAATTTTCTCATGGCAGTTGCTACACCAAAAGCAATAACACCTGGGGCTATAAAATACATAAGTAAAATTTCAAGTAGAGCAATCAAAGGCTCTGTACCAACGCTTGTCATGGTTTCATAAGCCATAATAGGTCCAACCAAACCGCTTGTACCCATACCTGAGCCTTGAGCGTTGTTTACCATTTTAAGTAAACAGGTAGATACAGGACCTAAAATAGCGCTTGAAATAATTGCGGGTAGCCAAATAATCGGCTTTTTAACAATGTTGGGTATTTGTAGCATACTAGTACCCAGTCCTTGAGAAATAAGACCCGAAACCTTATTTTCTTTATAAGAAGCAATTGCAAAACCAATCATATTACAACAGCAGCCAACACAAGCAGCACCTGCGGCAATACCGCTAAGTTTTAGCGAAATACCAATAGCGGCAGAAGAAATAGGAAGTGTTAAAAATATGCCCATCAGTACCGAAATAACAATACCCATAATAAAGGGTTGTTGTTCGGTTGCCCACATAATCATATTACCTAAAGTGTTCATAATTGAAACAATTGGTGGGCTAAGTAGCAGTCCAACACAAGAGCCGGTAGAAATGGTTAAAAACGGAACTAAAATAATATCAAGTCCGGTTTTACCTGCAATTATGTGACCAATTTCAATACCAACGTAAGCTGCAACAAATGCGCCCAAAGGTTCACCTGGACCTACAAACAGACTACCACCGTTTAAAATTTGTGTGGCATATGCACCAACCGTACCTGCAACCGCTGCAGAAAGCACAACCAACGGCGTTTCTTTAAATTTATAAGCAACACCACAGCCAATTCCGGCACCCGTAAGCACCTTTGCAATTGAAGCAACACTAATTATAAGTGCGCCTATATTGCCGCCAACAAGTTTGCCGATTTGCTCTATTATTGTACCAATAATGAGTGTAGAAAAAAGTCCAAGTGCCATACCGCTCAGTCCATCAATAAAAAAGCGGTTCAACCATTTTTTAATAGCACCCATAAACCCACTTCCTTTTTGTTTTTTGTTAAAAAATATTATATAACTAATGGCTTTTTTTGTCAATAACGGTTGAAGAATAAAAGACAATGTTATATAATACTAGTGTTGGAGATGATTTGTTTGACAAAGCTTTATATAGTGCGTCATCCGCAGGCTATCCGCAACTTAAAGCGCGTGTTTCAAGGGTATAGCAACGCCGAAGTTACCGAAATGGGTGAAAAACAGCTTTTGTGCATAAGTGAGCGTTTTAAAAATATTGATTTTGATATTATTTATACAAGTCCCTTACTTCGTGCTGTAAAAACCGCACAAGCGGTAAATAAATACCATAACGCCCCAATAATTGAAGATAGTGGCATTATTGAAATTAACGGTGGTTTGCTTGAAGGCAATTCCTGGCAGCATTTTGAAGAAACCTACGCTGCTGAATATGATAACTGGAAAAACGCTCCTTATAAATTTCAAGCTCCAAACGGGGAAAGTATGCAGGAAGTATTTAACAGAATAAAATTTGCGCTTGAAAATATAATAGAACAAAATAAAAACAAAACAATAGTTATAACCTCTCACGGTTGCGCCATAAGAAATATGTTTTGTATTTTAAAAGGCTTACCGTTAGAACAGCTTAACGACGTTTTTTGGGTAGAAAACACCGGTGTTAGCCTAATAAACATAGATGATAATAATATAAAATTCGTTTTTGAAAACGATTTAGAGCATTTACCACAAGATATAAGACCTATAAAAAGAAACACCAAAGAATACGATTGGAGAAAATAATTTATGATAATTATGTCGGTAGATTTAGGGCAAACAAGAACGGGCATTGCAGTTTGCGATAAAACCGAAACCTTAGCTTCTCCGAAAACCGTTATAAAAGAATATAATGCCGAAAAACGCTATCAGAAGGTGGCGGAACTTGCTAAAGAATATAATGCTGAGCTTATCGTTGTGGGACTTCCTAAAAATATGGATGGAAGCGAAGGCTTTAAAGCAGAAGAATGCAAAAACGGTGCTAAGGTTATAGAAGAATTAAGTGGTATAAAAACAGAACTTTACGATGAGCGCTGTACAACAGTACTTGCCCATAACGCGCTAACAAGTAGTGGTGTTTTCGGAAAAAAACGTAAAGAAGTGGTAGATGCTGTAGCGGCAGTCAATATTTTAGAGGACTATTTAAAATACCGCAAAAATAACAATTAATAAAAATAAAAAAGACGGTTCAGACTGAACCGTCTTTTTATTTTATCTTTTAACCTAAAATTAATATACCGGCAATAACGGTTGCTATTGCAACGTAGTGTAAAGCCGAAAGTTTTTCTTTTAAGAAAATTCTGCTCCAAAGAAGGGAAACAACACAGTAGGTTGAAATAATAACCATACCAACCGAGTAATCGCTAAACATAACTGCCATATAGAATATTTGACCGATTGTTTCGCAAATACCGCCAAACATTAAATGTTTATTGCCTTTAAATACGGTATCCTTCTTAACGAATTTTAGCCAAATAAATGCGAATATCGCTAAAATAAAGAAGGTTAATTCAAAAGCAGAGTTTGCAGCATAGTCGGTAATAATTCCGTTACCTTCTGCATCCACAATTGAGAAGATATATTCATCGCCAACCGTTCCAAGTGCGTCAATAATTAAATAAGCAATTGGAAGTAAAAATGCTAAAAAGCTGTTTGTATATTTACGGTTAGATTCTTGTCTGCGTAGTTCTTTAAGCTCCTTGTCTTCGTGGCTGTCAATAAAGCCTAAAGCAATAATACCAACGGTAATAAGAGCAACGCCAACAATAACTGTGGTTGTTAATTCTTCTAAATCAAAAATGCCTAATAGTAAGCAAAGAATAAATGCTAATGAGCCTGATGAATTACAAATGGGGCTTGAAATTGAAAGCTCAATGTAACGTAGTCCTATGTAACCAAATACCATTGCCAAAATATAAAGGGCTGCAACCGGTAAATAATTAACAAAGTCAATAAGTTTAAAGTCTGTATACACTAAACTTTTAAGTGTGTCGTTAACGGCGTCTGCACCAACAGTATTGTCAATAACGGCACCGCCAATTAAAGTAATTAAAAAGTGAATACCCATTATAAAACCAACTGCAAAAACAACCTTCCAATGGCTGTTTTTGTCGGTTTCTTTTGTGCCCATTTTACTAAATAGGTCGCTACCGCTCCAGGCAAGTAATGCTAAAATTGAAAAAATAAAAAATATGTTCATGTCGTTCACCTAAAATGCGTACTTGCCTTCATCGGTCATCTTTTTAAGAGCTTCAACAATAGAAGGTTTATCTTCTTTATATGTCATACCGTACCACTTGTCTTCTGCAACCAGTACGTTAACTTCTTTTTCACCGGCTTTAACCAAGTCGTCCACCATAAACGGTAAGAAAAATTCAGATTTTAATTCTTGGCCTTTTTCCTTTAAAAACTCTACAAAGCCTTTTTCTAAATAATCAAAAATATCGGGTTGGAAGCCCCACATATTCATAGAAACAACAGTATCGGGAGAAAGTGGATGCCACTCATCATTTTCTAAATACTTGCAGTCTGCAATTTTGGTTTTTTCTTCAACGTCTAATAATTTGCCATCTTTAATAGTGCAAATACCGCGTGAAACAGTACCGTTTTCTGTTAATGTGTTTTGTAGTCTGAAGCCCACCATACAATAATTTTTAGCATTGTCAAGACCTTTTGCAATTTGTTTATAAGCAGATATACCATAGTAGTCGTCAGCATTAATAACTGCAAATGGAGTTTTAACAACATCTTTACAGCAAAGTACAGCGTGACCTGTGCCATATGGCTTTTCGCGGCCTTCCGGGGCTTTAAAGCCTTCGGGCAATTTATCTAATTCTTGAAAGCAATATTCAACGTCGATCATCTTTTCAACGCGAGCGCCCACAACACGTTTAAAATCTTCTTCAATAGCTTTTTTAATAATAAAAACTACCTTATCAAAGCCTGCACGCTTTGCATCGTATACCGAATAATCAAGTATAGCTCTGCCGCCTTCATCAATGGCTTCCATTTGTTTAAGTCCGCCAAAACGACTTCCCATACCGGCTGCCATTACAACTAATGTTTTACTGCTCATTTTTTTGTTCCTCCGCTTTTTTAAGGGTTGCACCAACCGCACTTTCTTCTTCGTCAAAGCCCTCAGTGCTTTCCTTTTGGAATAAAATCTTAATAGTCATTACAATTAATTTAATATCTAAAAGCAATGAATATTTTTCAATATAAATTAAGTCCATATTTAATTTGTCTTGTGGACTTGTATTATATTTACCGTAAATTTGTGCATATCCTGTAAGACCGCCCTTAACACGATGTCTTAAATCAAACTCAGGGTAAAGCTTGGTATATTCATAAACGTTTTCGGTTCTTTCAGGTCTTGGGCCAACAAAAGACATATCGCCAAATAATATGTTAAGAAGCTGTGGAAGCTCATCTAAACGAAGCGGTCTTATTATTTTACCAATAGGTGTAATGCGGTCATCATTAGACGTAGCCTTTCTTAAAGCAACCTTATCAGCGTCTACTATCATAGAACGGAATTTAAGTACGTTAAAAATTTTACCGTTTTCTGTAACACGGTTTTGTTTAAAGAATACCGGTCCGCCATCATAAAGCTTAATTGCAAGTGAAATAATTATCATAAAAGGGGAAGCAATAATAAGACCAACACTTGAAATAAATAAGTCCATAATACGCTTCAATATTTTTTGTTCTTCGGTAAGTCCCTGATTACGACACATTAAAATTGGTGTGTCAAAAATTTGACTTTGCACGGTATTACTTAAAACAATATCATTAGAATTTGGTAAAAAGTAAATACGCTTTTTAGTAGCATAACTATATCTTAAAATTTTATTTTGAAGCGCCTTATCAAAATCACAAATAAGTACAGCTTCGTGCTCGTCAATAGCACTGAAAATTTCATTTATTGGTGTAGAAATATCCATAACCATATTAATGTTATAACGCTTATGGATTTTGCTCATCTTCTTTATAATGGCATCTCGGCCCATGTTAACGTCTTTAATTGCAATGATTTTTCTTGGACTATACAGCTTAAAATATACCGAGTTAATGGCATATGCGCCAATAAAAATAATTACAAGCTGAATTGCGGTACAAATAAGTATAGGAATAACCGAAAGCATTATACGTGCAATAAGGGAAAGTTCCAAGTAAATAAAGAAGTTGGTCAATACCATAGAAAGCGCAAGACTATACACAACGTCGTATAAACGAGATACGCCAATTTTAAAGCCACCGTAAACCACTGCAAAGGTTACGAAAATTGCAAGATATGAAAGAATAACAACGTAGTTACCTCTGCCGGAAAATAACGCTTTATCGTAGCTTGTGGTCCAAACCGAGATAAAACCCGAAACTAAAGCAGTAACCAATAAAATTTTTAATCCCGCAAGTATTGACTTTCTGAATTTTAAGATATTACTCATAAAAGTAGTTCCTTTTTATTACTATAATATGATAATTTATATATATATTAAGCCATTCATTATAATACTCCAAATGAGCCTTTTTGTCAAGAAAGACATATGGCCTTCATATATTTAATTATAAATATATGGGGAGTGGTTTTTTGTGTTTTTATCAATAATTTCGGGCATATTGTCATCGTTGGTTTATATTGCGCTTCATCCAACAAACGCCGGAAGCTTTCCAATGCCTTTATCAGCAAAAGATGAAGCCGAGCTAATAGCTAAAATGCAAACCGGAGATAATATTGCCAGAGGTAAGCTGATTGAACATAATCTGCGACTGGTTGCGCATGTTGCCAAAAAATATATGGGGCAGGGAACAGATCAGGATGATTTAATTTCAATAGGCACTATAGGACTAATAAAAGCAGTTTCTTCATTTAATTCTGAAAAGGGTATAAGACTTGCCACTTACGCAGCGCGTTGTATAGATAACGAAATTTTAATGCATTTCAGAAGCAATAAAAAGAATAGTAATGACCTTTCAATAAACGAACCGATAGAAACCGACCGTGACGGTAACGATTTAACCTTAATAGACGTAATTGCAGATGAAGGTAATATTGTAGATGAAATAGATACAAAAATTAAAATTGATAAGCTGCACAAATATATAGATGAAGCATTAACAGGACGTGAGCGTCTTATAATTAAACTACGGTACGGTCTTATTGGTGGTAAGGAATATACCCAGCGCGAAGTGGCAAAGCACCTTAAAATTTCGCGCAGTTATGTTTCCCGCATAGAAAAAAAGGCTTTATCTAAATTGTATGAAAAATTTGTTGCAAAAAATGGTTGACAAAACTCAGGTTTAATGGTAATATAATTAAGTCGCAAATCTTAAGACAGTAGGTGCTAATTTTAGCGTAACGTATATCTACCTACCGAGGATGGGCTAAACAAACTATTTTTATACTTAGTTTATGTTTTTCCGCCTGTTCTCATAGAACAGGTTTTTTTGATTTAAGCGGCACTTTATAATGTCGTAAAGGAGGAAAAATTTTGCCTAATCAAAACGTTTTAGAAGCAAAAAAAGCATTAGTTGCTGAAGTGGCCGATAAAATTGCTAACTCTGTTACCGGCGTTGTTGTTGACTATAAGGGTATTAACGTTGCTGACGATACAAAGCTTCGTAAAGAGCTTCGTGAAGCAGGCGTTGACTATTTCGTAGTTAAAAACACACTACTTTCCCGCGCTATTGAAGGTACAGATTTAGAAGGTATGAAGGACGTGTTAGAAGGCACAACCGCTATTGCAATTTCTAAAGAAGATTACGTAGCAGCTGCTCGCATTCTTTGCAAATATGCAGACACACACGATAACTTCAACGTTAAATCCGGTTACTTAGATGGCAAGGTTATTGACGTAGCAACAGTTCAAAGTCTTGCAAAATTACCAAGCCGCGAAGTTCTACTTGCAACAGTTCTTTCTGCTTTCCAAGCACCAATCGCAAGTTTTGCTCGTGGAGTTCAAGCTATTGTTGACAAAAACGGTGTAGCTGCAGCCGAATAATTGCACTAAAAAAATAATAAAAAACAAATAATTAAAATATTGGAGGAAATTAAAATGGCAAACGAAAAAATCACTGCTATTATTGACACTTTAAAAGAACTTACCGTTTTAGAATTATCTGAATTAGTTAAAGCCGTAGAAGAAGAATTCGGCGTATCTGCTGCTGCAGCTGTTGCTGTTGCTGCTCCTGCTGCTTCTGACGCTCCTGCTGCTGAAGAAAAGACTGAATTTGACGTTGTATTAGCAAACGTTGGCGCAGAAAAAATTAAGGTTATTAAAGCTGTTCGCGAAATCACCGGTTTAGGTCTAGGCGAAGCTAAAGCTTTAGTTGAAGAAGCTCCTAAGGCTGTTAAAGAAGCAGTTTCTAAAGACGAAGCTGAATCTATCAAAGCTAAGTTAGAAGAAGCTGGCGCAACTGTTGAACTTAAATAATTAAGTTTAGGCAAAAATTAAAGCCACGGTAAAAACCGTGGCTTTTTTATTTTGCAAAAAATAAAGGTCTCATAAAGACCTTTAAATTTATATATAAGAAAAGATAATTCCTGCAACCGCTCCAAGTGCAATAAATACAATAGGGTGAAGTTTTTTTAGTGGTTTTATATTGCTTAAAAC
>JAZNNZ010000137.1:0-4102 GCA_045580525.1 Acutalibacteraceae bacterium | reverse complement strand
ATTTTGGGTCAATACATAATTTTCAAATCATAATGCCAATGAAAGATACCTAATTTAATTTTGTTAGTAATGAATCAGTTGTTATTCATAATCCGTTGACATATTAGGATATCGGTCGTGACTTCTTTTGACACCCTTTATATGGCTCCTAATGGGACAATCCCCGTCGGGATCCCACTAATACTTATTTATAATTATTCGGGGGAAGAACGATGGCAGAATTATCGCCTATGATGAGGCAGTATTTCGAAATTAAAGAAAATCATCAAGACTGTATTCTTATGTTCCGTTTAGGAGACTTTTATGAAATGTTTTTTGACGATGCAATAACTGCATCTCAAACTTTAGGTCTCACTCTAACCGGACGCGACTGCGGTTTAGAAGAACGCGCACCTATGTGTGGCGTACCTTTTCATAGCTGTGATACATATATTGCCAGATTATTAGAAGCAGGTTTTAAAATTGCTATTTGTGAGCAAATGGAAAACCCCGCAGAAACTAAAGGCTTAGTTAAACGTGAAGTTATCAGAATAATTACCCCCGGTACTGTTATTGAAGACAGTATGCTTGACGAAGCAAGAAATAACTATTTAGCATCTGTGTGTATTCACGAAAATGATGCAGCTATTTGCTTTATGGATATTTCTACCGGTTCTGTTCAGCTTTTAAAGATTGATAATAAAGACTTAGAACAGAGTCTTATAAATGAAACCGGAAGATTAATGCCCAGGGAAGTTTTAGTTGATAGCTCAATTAAGCATTTTCCGCTGTATGAAAAGTTTTTAAAAGATAGAATTTCTTGTGCGGTTACTATTTTACCTGATGAAGCATTTAAGGACGGTTTATCAGGGCTTAATATACTTGAGCATTTCGATATAAAAACTTTAAGCGAAGTTCAATTGCATCCCATGATGCCCGAAGTTGCGGCGTTTGACGTTGCAATTCAGTATGTTAATGCAAACGGTATGACCGGGCTTAAAAGTATTAATCAAGTTGTTTCTTTTTCTCAAGAAAAATTTATGCGTCTAGACGTAAATGCAATGCGTAATCTTGAACTATTTGAAACAATGCGCACCAAAGCTAAAAAAGGTACTCTTTTATGGGTGTTAGATAAAACTAAAACAGCCATGGGTAAAAGAATGCTTCGCACTTTTTTAGAACAGCCCCTTATGAATCAAAACGAAATTTTGAAGCGTCAGAATGCTGTTACCGAAATTTATAATAGTACAGTTTTACGTGGTGAATTAAGAGAACTTTTATATGGTGTTAATGACGTTGAACGTTTAATGACCAGAATTTTTTATGGCAGCGCAACAGCGCGTGAAATGCTGTCAATTTCATATACAGCTCAAAAATTCGGTCCAATTAAAAACGCTATAAGTGGAGTAAAATCAAAATATCTAAATAATATTTATCAAAGTATAGATGAACTCGGAGATATTATTCAATTAATAAATAATGCCATAAAAGAAGAACCGGCTAAAACAATTCGTGAAGGCGATATTATTAAAGATGGTTACTCTGCTCAGCTAGATGAATTACGTTCTGCTTTAAAAGGCGATAGTGATTTCTTAAGCAAAATTGAAGCCGAAGAAAAAGAAAAAACCGGAATTAAGACCTTAAAGGTTCGTTACAATAAGGTTTTTGGTTATTATATTGAAGTTTCAAAATCCTTTATCAATATGGTGCCTGAAACATATATCAGAAAACAAACATTAACAAACTGCGAACGATATATTACTGGCGAATTAAAAGAACTTGAAGGCAGAATTTTAGGCGCTAAAGATAAGGCTGCTCAGCTTGAATATGAAATTTTTGAAAAAATTAGAAAACAAGTAGCAGAGTCATACGGACGAATTCGCTCATCTGCAGAAGCAATTGCTAAATTAGATGCAATCTGTTCATTAGCTGAAATTGCAGTTCAAAACAATTATGTATGTCCGGATCTAAATACAAATGGAATAATTAATATAAAAGATGGTCGCCACCCGGTTGTTGAACAACTAAGCAATTCTCTTTTTGTTGCTAACGACACACTTTTAGATATGAAAGAAAATCGTTGTTCAATTATTACTGGTCCTAATATGGCTGGTAAATCAACCTATATGCGTCAAGTAGCTCTTATTACCTTACTTGCACAAATTGGTTCATACGTACCGGCAAAACATGCAAATATATGTATTGTTGATGCAATATATACTCGTGTAGGTGCATCGGATGATTTAGCTGCGGGTCAGTCAACCTTTATGGTAGAAATGAGCGAAGTTGCAGATATTATAAAAAATGCAACTAAAGATAGCTTAATTATTTTTGACGAAATCGGTCGCGGCACTTCTACTTATGACGGTATGGCAATTGCGCGTTCTGTTTTAGAATATACCTGCGATGATAAAAAAATTGGTGCAAAAACATTGTTTGCTACACACTACCACGAATTAACAAACTTAGAAGGACAGCTTGACTGCGTTAAAAACTACAACATTGCTGTTAAAAAGCGCGGTGAAGAAATTACTTTTTTACGTCGTATTGTTCGTGGTGGAGCAGATAAAAGCTATGGTATTGACGTTGCTAGACTTTCCGGAGTTCCTGAGAAGGTCATTTCAATGGCTAACGGTTACTTAAAATATTTAGAAAGTCAGAACGGTACAAATACCATAATTAAAAATGATAATAATTATAATAACGATCAAATGACTTTTGAATCCAATAATTTTAATGAAATTATTGATGAATTAAAAACAATTGACGTTAATACACTGACTCCCATTGAAGCTATGAAAAAGCTTTATGAATTAAGTGACAAATCAAAAGAAATATAAGGAAGTGAAAATATGCCACAAATTAAACTTTTACCTAAACACATCGCAGAGTTAATTGCTGCAGGTGAAGTTGTAGAAAGACCCGCTTCTGTAATTAAGGAATTATGTGAAAACTCTATTGACGCCAATGCTACAGTTATTACTGTTGAAATTAAAAATGGCGGCGTTAGTTTTATGCGCGTTACAGATAATGGTTGTGGCATAAATAAAAATGACGTAAAAACAGCTTTTTTACGTCACGCTACAAGCAAAATTAAAACCGAGGAAGATTTAGATAGAATTGCATCGCTAGGTTTTAGAGGCGAAGCTTTAGCGTCTGTATCCGCGGTTTCGCGTGTGGAGCTTCTTACAAAAGCAGAAGATAGTGAAGGCGTAAAATACGTAATTCACGGTGGAGTAGAGCAAGACTTTTTTGAGGTTGGCTGTCCAAATGGTACAACCATCATTATCAGAGATATATTTTATAATACTCCAGCGCGTATGAAATTTTTGAAAAAGGACGTAACCGAAGGCAATGCCGTTGCCGCAGTTGTTGAAAGACTTGCTCTTTCACATCCTGAAATTTCCTTTAAATTTATTCGTGATGACAAGCTGGTTCTCAATACTTCTGGTGATAATAAGTTGCTTTCTGCAATTTATTCTTGCTTGGGTAAAGAATATAGCAGTAATTTGATTGAAGTTAACGACAAAATTGGCGGCATTAAAGTTTCCGGTTTTGTTTGTAGTCCATATAATTGCAGAGCCAACAGAAACGGTCAATATTTCTTCGTAAATAAACGTTTTGTTCGTTCCGGTACTGCAATGGCTGCGTTAGAACAAGCTTATAAAAACTCTACAATGGTCGGTAAATTCCCGGCTTGTGTATTGTTTATTGATATACCATATGAAACTGTGGATGTTAATGTGCATCCGGCAAAAACAGAAATACGTTTTTCTAACGAAAAAATGGTTTTTGACGCAGTATATGTTGCTACAAAAAATGCATTGTTTTCAAAAGATGAACGCCCGGCTTTAAGTATCAATAAACCAATTGAACATTTTGAAAAAGATAAAGCAGAACAATCTAAATTTGAATTTGCTTTAGAAAATCAAGAGAAATCATCTACTGGTTCAGCTCCAATAAAATTTGAATTTAATCTAAATAATGTTTCTTCAAAACCAAATGTAGAAGAAATTTTCAAATCAAATTCTTCTAATAACATTGTATTTAATGATGAAAAACCTAAATTTTTTGAACAATCCCCAAAATCAGTTAATGTTGAAGTTAAAAATGAAAATGATTT
>JAZNNZ010000136.1:0-5849 GCA_045580525.1 Acutalibacteraceae bacterium | reverse complement strand
ATTAATATTGGAGATCTTAAAGACAAAAATTATGATGCAATTTTAAATGAGCTTAAAGAACTAAAGGCGGCTTGTGGTGCAAAAATATTAAAGGTTATTATTGAAACCTGTTTGCTTACAGATGAAGAAAAAATTAAAATGTGTGAAATTGTAACAAAGTCGGGTGCAGACTTTATTAAAACCTCAACCGGCTTTTCTACAGGCGGCGCTACAAGAGAAGACGTAGCTTTATTTAAAAAATACGTTGGTCCTAACGTGCTTATTAAAGCGGCAGGTGGCATTGCTTCACTTAAAGATGCCGAAGACTTTATTAATCTTGGCGCTACAAGACTAGGCACCAGCCGCGTAGTAAAAATTGCTAAAGCCGAAAATGATGGCGGCAGCAGCTATTAATATTATAAGGAGAACAAATATGAGTAACAATTACACTCCCCATATAAAAGCTAACCCTGAAGATTTTGCAAAAACCGTGCTTATGCCGGGTGATCCCTTACGTTCAAAATTTGTTGCAGAAACATTTTTAGAAAACCCCGTACTTGTAAACAACGTTCGTGGTGTTCAAGGGTATACCGGCACTTATAGGGGTGTGCCCGTAACGGTTATGGCCAGTGGTATGGGTATGCCTTCAATTGGTATTTATTCTTACGAATTATATAACTTTTTTGGTGTAGAAAATATTATACGTATTGGCTCTGCGGGTGGTCTTGCTGACGATATTCAGCTTCGTGACGTTATTATTGGTATGGGCGCATGTACAAATTCCTGCTATCAAGAGCAATATGGTCTTGGCGGCAACTTTGCCCCTATTGCAGACTATGACTTATTAGCAGAAGCTGTAAAACAAGCCGAAACACAGGGTGTAAGATATAAAGTAGGTAACATACTTTCTTCTGATATTTTCTATAACGCTAATCCAAAGTTTAATGAAGGCTGGTACAAAATGGGTGTATTAGGCGTTGAAATGGAAGCTGCTGCATTATATATGAATGCCGCAAAGGCAGGTAAACGCGCACTTGCTATTTGCACCGTTTCCGACCACATTATGCGTGGTGAAGAACTGGATTCTGATGCTCGTCAGACTTCATTTACAGATATGATGGAAATTGCACTTAACGTTGCAGTTGCAATGAATAATAAATAAAGGAAAAATTATGAAAAGAGTATTTTTAATTGTACTTGACTCTTTTGGCGTGGGAGCATTGCCTGACGCTAAAAACTTTGGTGATGAAAACGCAAACACGTTACAAAGTATTGCAAAAACAGGAACACTTAATATTCCTAATATGACAAAATTAGGTCTTGGCAACATTGATGGTATTACAGCAATTAATGGCACCCAAAATCCTAAAGGTGTTTATGCAAAAATAAGAGAATTAAGTAACGGTAAAGACACCACAACAGGTCACTGGGAAATTGCGGGTATTGTATCAGAAAAACCAATGCCTACCTACCCCAACGGTTTTCCAAAGGAGCTTTTAGATGAATTTTCTAAAAAGGTTGGCCGCGGGGTGCTATGCAATAAGCCCTATTCAGGCACAGATGTTATTCGTGATTTTGGTCAAGAGCATCTTGATACGGGCGACCTTATTGTTTATACTTCTGCCGACAGCGTTTTTCAAATTGCCGCTCACGAAGAGTTGGTTCCTTTAGAAGAGCTTTATGATATTTGCCAAACCGCACGTGAACTACTAACCGGCGAACACGGGGTTGGTCGTGTAATTGCACGTCCCTTTATAACCGAAAACGGTGAATTTAAAAGAACCGCTAACCGCCGCGACTTTTCTTTAGTTCCACCTAAAGGCACTATGAACGATAAAATAAAGGCAGCAGGTCTTGACGTTATTGGCGTTGGCAAAATTAACGATATTTTTGCAGGAAAAGGCATTACTGAAACCTATCCGACACACTCTAATAACGAGGGTATGCAAACCACACTAAAACTACAACAAAAAGACTTTAACGGTCTTGCATTTGTAAATTTAGTGGACTTTGATATGCTTTACGGACACCGTCAGGATGCACCAGGTTACGCTAACGCTATAAATGAATTTGATGCATTTTTAAACGACTTTTTACCAGGTATGCGCGATGATGATTTGTTAATTATTACCGCAGATCACGGTTGTGACCCGAGTGATAACAGTACCGACCATACCCGTGAATATATTCCGTTTTTAATGTATAAAAACGATATTACCCCTAAAAATTTAAATATTATTGACGGTTTTTCTTTTATTGCAAACACCGTTACAGATTATTTATTAAATAAATAGAGGTTTATTATGACTAACGAAATTATTAAAGATTTGGTTAATAAGGCAATAGACGCTAGACAAAAAAGCTACTGCCCCTACTCTAACTTTAGTGTGGGCGCCGCTTTGCTTACAGATGACAGTAAAATTTACACCGGCGCTAATATTGAATCGGTTTCTTACACCCCCACAATTTGTGCAGAGCGCGTTGCGTTTTTTACCGCTGTACATAATGGTGAAAAAAGCTTTAAGGCCATTGCCATTGTAGGCGCAAAGCAAAACGAAGAAATTTCTTCTTACTGTTCACCCTGCGGAGTATGTCGTCAGGTAATGCAGGAATTTTGTTCGGGCGATTTTACCGTTATTTTATATGATGGAAAAACACCTAAAACCTACACATTACAAGAACTTTTACCCGAAACCTTTAATAAAGATAATTTAAAATAATTTTTGAGGTAGCATAAGTATGGAAATCAGAATGTACGACCTTATTGCAAAAAAAAGAAAAAACGAAGCCTTAACAAAGGATGAAATTTTTTCTATGATTGCAGAATATACAAAAGGAAATATACCGGATTATCAAATGTCTGCTTTTACTATGGCAATCTGCTTTAACGGTATGACCGACCAGGAAATTTTTAATTTAACAGAAGCCATGGCAAATTCGGGCGATACGGTTGATTTATCGATCTTTGAAGACAAAAGTGTTGATAAGCATTCAACCGGCGGCGTGGGAGATAAAACCACCCTTATTGTTGCCCCAATAGTTGCGGCTTGTGGCGGAATTGTTGCTAAAATGAGTGGCCGAGGACTTGGCCACACCGGCGGTACCGTTGATAAGCTTGAATCTTTTGAAGGCTTTAAAACAACACTTTCAGAAGAAGAATTTGTTAATCAGGTAAAAGAAATTGGTATTGCTGTTATTGGTCAAAGTGGCGATCTTGCCCCTGCTGATAAAAAGCTTTACGCCTTGCGTGATGTTACCTGTACTATTGATTCCATACCACTTATTGCTTCAAGTATTATGAGTAAAAAACTTGCCGCGGGTACAAAGAACATTGTATTAGACGTTAAATGTGGCAGCGGCGCATTTATGAGAACCGATAAGGACGCAAGTGTTTTAGCAGAAACAATGGTTAAAATAGGCAAAGCACACGGACGCAATATTGCCGCGGTTATTACCAATATGGATTTACCGCTGGGCCACGCCATTGGCAACGTTTTAGAGGTTAGTGAAGCCATTGAGGTTTTAAAAGGTGAAGGACCCGAAGACCTGAAAGAAATTTGTTTAACACTAGCATCTATAATGGTTATGCTTTCTCAAAAAATTAGAATTGAAGAAGCTAAAAAACTGACTAAAGAAGTGCTTGAAAGCGGCAAAGCATATGAAAAATTCTGTGAATGGATTAAAGCGCAGGGCGCAAACGTTGAATATGCTTTAAACCCCGAAAAGTTTGGTGTTGCCAAACACCGTTACAATATTATAGCAAACAATGATGGCTACATATCTCACTGCAACGCTGAAATGATAGGCACAGCCGCCATGATTTTAGGTGCGGGAAGAAAAACTGCAGAAGATACTATTGACGTACTCGCAGGTATTAAGCTATTTAAAAAGACCGGCGATATGGTAAGTAAGGGAGAAATAATTGCAACCCTTTATACCGAAAAAGAGGAAACCTTAAAAACCGCCGAAGAAATTATAAATAAGGCAATAACCTTTACTAATAATGCAGTAGAACCGTTACCGCTTATTTATAACATTGTAGGACTATAAAATTTTTGGGGGACGCGAAAAATGAAGCCACGTATAATAATAGGTATTGCAGGGGGTTCCGGTAGCGGTAAAACCACCCTAGCAGAAAATATAGCAAAGCATTTTAAGGGCAAAGTGTCAATTTTAAGGCACGATGACTACTATAAATCACAAAGAGATTTAAGCTTTGAAGAACGTACAAAGTTAAACTACGACCACCCCGACGCCTTTGATAATGACCTGCTTGTTTCTCATATAAACCTATTAAAACAGGGCAAAAGCATTAACACCCCAAAATATGACTATGCACTACACGACAGAAGCAACAAAACCGAAAGAATTGAAAGCACCGAGGTAATACTACTTGAAGGTATTTTAATCTTTGAAAATGCTGAGCTTTTATCAAATCTTGATATGAAAATCTATGTTGATACCGATGCCGACGTAAGAATTATTCGCAGAATTTTACGTGATGTAAACGAACGCGGCAGAACGCTGGAGTCGGTAATAACACAATATTTAAACACCGTAAAGCCTATGCACGAAAGCTTTGTGGAGCCCAGCAAAAAGAAGGCTGACATAATTATACCCGAAGGCGGTAAAAACCCCGTTGCTTATGAAATTATAATAAATAAAATTGAAACATATATAAACAACAATTAAGGAGAGAATATATGCCTAATTTTGAGGCTCTTTCAGATAAGGTTACAAAACAAATAGAAAAGGCGCAAAAAAATAATATTCCCTTTAGCGGCGCATTTAAAAACGAAGATATAATCCGTCGCAAGGCTGATAAAAAGGATGACAGCACTGTTTGGCGTCCTAGCTTTGTGCGCGATATTGATAAAATTTTGTACAGTCCTTATTATAACCGTTACACCGATAAAACCCAGGTTTTTTCGCTTATTGCTAATGATGACATAACCCGCAGAAGTCTGCACGTTCAATTAGTATCTCGTATTTCGCGCACCATTGGTGCGGCGCTTGGATTAAATCTTGACCTTATTGAAGCAATAGCTTTAGGTCACGATATTGGACATCCCCCATTTGCACACGCGGGTGAAAACTTTTTAGATGAGCTTTCTTTTAAAAAGACCGGCAGACACTTTTATCATAATATTCAGTCTGTAAGGGTGCTTGATAAAATATTCCCAAATAATATAAGTTTGCAAACCCTGCACGGTATTGCTTCGCATAATGGTGAGTTTGAGTGTGAAGAATACCGCCCGGTTACCCTTCAGAGCTTTGAAGAGTTTGATGCGCAAATTGAACGCTGCTATAATAACCCCGAAGAAGTTTTAAAAATGATGCCCTGCACACTTGAAGGCGCGGTGGTTCGTATTGCAGATATTATTGCATATTTAGGAAAGGACCGTCAGGATGCAGTGCGTATAAACACAGCATACGAACACACCTTTTCTGATGATGGCATTGGATCTATTAACCAGGAAATCATTAATAATTTAGAGGTTAGTGTTATTGAAAACAGCTTTGGCAAAGATTATATAAAAATGGGTGCCGAGCATTTTGAAGCATTAAGAAAATCAAAAATTGCAAATTATAGCCTTATTTATAATCAAGCGGGTAAGCTAACCAACCTTAACGATACCGTAAAGCCTATGATGGCCGAGCTATATGACAAGCTTTATGATGATCTTGTAAACGGTCGTAAAGACTCCCCTATTTTCAGACACCATATAGACTATATAAACTCGGTACATCCTAAACGTGATGAACCTTACGGTATAGAAGATCCACACCAAATTGTAATAGACTATATTGCAAGTATGACCGATAATTATTTTGTAGATTTACATCATTATCTCTTCCCGGAAAGTGAG
>JAZNNZ010000135.1:0-3780 GCA_045580525.1 Acutalibacteraceae bacterium | reverse complement strand
AACAGAGTTATATTTCTTACCGTGTTTCATACTCTCTTACCTCCCCTTATTCTTCAACAGTAACGCCCATGCTTCTTGCAGTACCAGCTACCATGCTCATAGCTGTTTCGATGTTAGCTGCGTTAAGGTCGGGCATTTTTTGTTCTGCGATTTTTCTAACTTGTTCTTTTGTTAACTGTGCAACCTTTGTTTTGTTAGGTACACCAGAACCCTTTTCAATACCTAAAGCCTTTTTGATTAAAACGGCTGCCGGTGGGGTCTTTGTAACAAAGCTGAAAGAACGGTCTGCATAAACAGTAATAACAACGGGGATGATTAGACCATCATCGTTCTTAGTTCTTTCGTTGAACTCTTTTGTAAAGGCCATAATGTTTACACCATGTTGACCTAAAGCGGGACCAACTGGCGGTGCCGGTGTTGCTTTACCGGCTGGGATTTGCAGTTTAATGTAACCTGCGATTTTCTGTGCCATAATAATTTCCTCCAATATTTAGTGGTGTTTCGGGACAAGCCCTCCCACGTGGCAAAAGCCACATAAAAAGCGTAATTACGCTAATTACTCTGATAATGTGAGCTGATTTAGCTCAAGTTCAACCGATGTTTCACGACCGAACATAGAAATAAGAACTTTAACTGATTTTGCATCAAGATCAAGTTCTTCAACCTTGCCTTCGAAGCCTTCTAATGGGCCATCGATAATTTTAACAAGAGAACCAATTTCGTATTTAACAGATACAGATTTCTTATCAACGCCTAGGTTTGCAACCTCTTCATCGGTAAGTGGTACGGGTTTACTTGCAGGGCCTACAAAGCCTGTAACGCCTCTGATGTTTCTAACAACATACCAACTATCGTCTGTTACGATCATTTTAATTAACACGTAACCGGGGAATATTTTGCGCTCATACTCTTTAACAGTATCGCCTTTTACTTCGGTTACGGTTTCGGTTGGGATTTTAATGTCTACAATTAAATCTCCCATTTTGCGACTTTCTACCATTGTGGCAAGATCGGTCGCAACCTTGTTTTCATAGCCTGAATAGGTATGAACTACATACCAACGAGCTTCATTTGTGTTAGGCATTATTTGTTTGCCCCCCAAATAAGTTTAAGAAGCTGACCAAGGCCTAAATCTACAAGCCATACAAATCCACCAATTAGTAAGCACACAGCAAAAACAATAAGTGTGTTCTTAACAACATCGCGCGGACCCGGCCAAACAACCTTTTTAATTTCTCCCTTGTAGTCTTTAAAGAAGTTAATTATACGTTTTCCTACAGGTAATTTGGAACCATTGCTTTCTAAAACTTCAACATAGTCAGAAACAAATAAATATGCAACTGCTAATGCGAAGGTTACGAATAATGCGATGGTAGCAATTACGATAAAGCTGGTATAGTTTATTGCTGTTACGCCTGTTAACGGACGTGTATCAACAAACTTTACGGGCTCTGAAAGAACAATAACAAGCATATAAACAGCACTTGCTAAGCTTGTTACAATGCTTGGCCAACGAGTACCTTTAAATTTAAAGGTTAACGCGCCAAACAAAACAGTTAATGCAGTTAAAATGAAGCAGAACCAAACATCTGCAGATGTTGCTAACTTTGCTTCACCAACTGTACCGTGGAAGCTCATCATAGCGCCTGTTAGGCTTACAGAGTCATTACCCATGGTAACTGTTGCGAATGGTAAGAAGAATAGTACAATTGATGCTACACTAAAGACAACTAAAGCAATGCGGAGAATACTTTTAGCTAATTTCATAATCTCTCTCCTTATTTTGTTTCCTTATGAAGTGTATGCTTTTTGCAGAAGCGACAGTATTTGTTCATTTCTAATCTGTCAGGATCATTCTTCTTGTTCTTCATAGTATCGTAGTTGCGTTGCTTGCATTCTGTACAAGCTAATGTGATTTTTACTCTCATGACGGCACCTCCCGTTTTACGGAAAAAATTTTGCCTTCCTCAACAGCGTCTATTCGCAAAAAATGCGCACGAAAAAAAAGACCTGCGAAGAGGTATAGTTATTCTACCATACTTTCTTCGCAAGGTCAAGTGTTTTTTACATAATTATTATATATAAATATATATTATGCGTTTTTTAATTTTTTGCCATTTTTAACAAAAAGCGGTTGAGCCTTACCTGTAACACATTCTTTTGTAATGGTTACTTTTGTTACATCCTTTTCGCTAGGCAAATTAAACATAACGTCTTTTAAAACGTTTTCTATAATTGAGCGCAGTCCCCTGGCACCGGTTTTACGTTCAATACTTTCTTCTGCAATGCTTATAAGAGCGTTTTTTTCAAACTCAAGCTCTACGCCATCCATAGCAAACAACGTTTGATATTGTTTGATTATTGAATTTTTAGGCTCTATCATAATGGTAACCAAATCTTCTTTTGTTAAACCGTTAAGTGCTGTAACAACAGGAAGACGACCTACAAGCTCTGGAATTAATCCAAACTTAACTAGATCTTTATGTGTAGCTTTTGTTACAAGCGCCTCTTCTTTTCTTTGGTCTTCACTCTTAATTTCGGCACCAAAACCTAATCCGCCACGGCTTAAGCGTTTTTCAATAATCTTTTCAATACCGTCAAAAGCACCTGCACAAATAAATAAAATATTAGACGTATTTATCTGAATAAATTCTTGCTGCGGGTGCTTTCTGCCGCCACCGGGTGGAACGTTAGCAACTGTACCTTCTAAAATTTTAAGAAGGGCTTGTTGAACACCTTCACCCGAAACGTCACGGGTTATTGAAACGTTTTCACTTTTACGCGCAATTTTATCTATTTCATCGACATAGATAATTCCACGTTCAGCCTTTCTGACATCAAAATCTGCCGCTTGAATTAAGCGTAGCAAAATATTTTCAACATCCTCACCAACATAACCGGCTTCTGTTAAGGTGGTAGCATCGGTAATAGCAATTGGAACATCTAAAAAACGAGCTAACGTGGTTGCAAGTAAGGTTTTACCAACACCTGTAGGACCAAGCAAAAGCACATTGCTTTTAGAAAGCTCTACGTCACTGTCTTTATTGGCAAAAATACGTTTATAGTGGTTATAAACCGAAACAGCCAACGTTTTTTTAGCCTCATCCTGACCTATAACGTATTCATCAAGCTTTTCTTTGATTTCTTTTGGTGTGGGAAGCACAAATTCTTTTTTATCTTCTTCCCTTTTTGCTTTTTTGCTTGGCAATGCAGTTGGGGTTATCATGCTATGACAAACCTCAATACATTCATCACAAATGAATACGCCAGGTCCCGCTATAAGCTGGTCAGCTTCTTCTTTTGTTTTGCCGCAAAAAGAACAAACAAAATCTTTATCATCGTATTTTGGCATTATTTATTACCTCGATGTGATTACCTTATCTATTAAACCATATTTCATGGCTTCTTCTGCAGACATAAAGTTATCTCTTTCAGTATCTTTTTCGATTTCTTCAATAGGCTTACCTGTTTTTTCTGCCAAAATTTTATTTAAAGTGTTTCTTGTTTTTTCAATGTGTTTAGCGTGAATTAAAATTTCTGTAGCCTGGCCTTGTGTGCCGCCTAATGGTTGATGAATCATAATTTCACTATTAGGTAATGCAAAGCGTTTACCCTTTGTACCTGCGGCAAGTAGGAATGCGCCCATAGATGCAGCCATACCGATGCAAATAGTTGAAACGTCGCATTTAATGAAATTCATAGTATCATAGATTGCGAGACCTGCAGAAACGCTTCCTCCAGGGCTGTTGATATAAAGGCAGATATCTTTATCAGGATCCT
>JAZNNZ010000134.1:0-8075 GCA_045580525.1 Acutalibacteraceae bacterium | reverse complement strand
TATCAGAAAAGAATCCATTTGTTTACAATATGGTAAAATTTTTAAAGAAATAGAAAATGGAAAACTTTTATATGGTGGCTTTATAAACAATAGTGTATCATTTGCATTAAATTTTAAAAAAGACATTCTTTTTGATTGCATACAAATGGATTCAAATATTCCTTATTGGGAAAAATATTATAAATATGATGTGGATCGTGATTTAAGAAATCCCAAATATACGGAAGAAAGAATAAAAGTAGGAAAACAAATGGGGGTTATTTTGTAGTATCTCTTATGTACCGTTTTTTATAAGGAAGGCTTTAAGCCTTCCTTTTTTATAGGTCATCCACGTCTTGTGTAGGAATTTCGTTTTCATCCTTTGGAACACCGGTGTAGCTACCTAGTGGGTCCCAAAGTGTATCTTTTAACGCAATGGTTTCTAAAGCTTTGGCTGTTGGAGTAAGATTGGGAATTTTATTTTTCTTTTTCATATTTGTCCTTTCCGCCTTTTATGTATAAAAAATAAAAGGCAGCAATTAAGGTTTCGCCATGCCTTAAAAGTCTGCCTTTAGCCCCTAAACGAACGGGGGCACGTTTATATTATTATATGAGAGAAAGAAAAAATTATTCACCTAAATTAATTAAACTTAAGGGAGAAATATATTTGTCATTTTCTTTAAATGCTAAATGCAGATGAGTGTCATCACTGCTTTCGCATGGTACCGTGCCAATAGTGCCAATCTTTTCACCTGCGGCTACGGTTTGTCCTTTTTTAACGCTAACGCTGTCGTTTAATCCGCAATAAAGACCGGTAATGTTGTTTCCATGGTCAATGGTTATCATAGTGCCATAAAGCGGATCCTTTGCAATGCCCAAAACCACACCGTCACCGCAAGACATAACGGTTGCATCTTTGTTTGCTTTTATATCAAGACCTAAATGAATACGCATATCGTCGTAGGTTTTAGAATATACAAGCTCACTGTCAGAGTAGCCTTTTATTACTTCACCTGTAATTGGTAGAGTAAAAAAAGTAGCTACCGTGTTTTTTGTTTCTTCTTTTTTTACGGTTTCTTCGGTGGCATTTTCGGCTTTAACGCCGCTTACTTCACCCGCAACGGGTTGCTCTTCAGATGGTATTTCGGTAATAATTTCTACAGAAGAAAAACTCTCATCTTCTTCTGTAATGTTGGGTGCTTTGGGCATATTGCTTGTAACAGCAATTGCGGTAATGCCAAGGGCTAGTAGACCAACACCAATGGCGGCGTAAAAGCCCTTACCGTTTAAAAATTTCAAAAATTTATTATCAGATTTCATAAAAATACCTCACTTTTTCTAAAGGTATTTTGCACCAAAAGAAAATAATATATTCATAAATATTAAATATTTGTTCACATTTTAAACACACTGACAAAAATTTTTAAGGTTAATATAAATTTGTACTAAGAAACAGGAGCCGCAACCTGTATAGTACACGCTCTACCCTCCTCAAATTCCCTTAAAAGTAGGGGAAGACCGCCAAGCCGCAATTGGCGGTCTTCATTTTTTTTAAAAAGTTAAAATTAAGTATTGCAAAATATGAATATATAGTGTATAA
Source organism: Acutalibacteraceae bacterium (assembly GCA_045580525.1). Lineage (GTDB taxonomy): Bacteria > Bacillota > Clostridia > Oscillospirales > Acutalibacteraceae > UMGS1279. Next base: position 6,496 of record JAZNNZ010000134.1, on the reverse strand, counting down.
TATGAATACAATAGAGATAGCGGAGTGGAGCAGTCCGGTAGCTCGTCGGGCTCATAACCCGAAGGTCGTGTGGTTCAAATCCCGCCTCCGCAACCAAAAAAACTCGGAACACCTTAGGTGTGCCGAGTTTTTTCTTGTTCTGGAAGTTGAATTTTATTTATATGCTCTTTGGGTTATGGGCCCGACGGGCGAATAACTTGCTTTGCCGACGACCGCCCACAGTGTGGGATGAAGGGAGAAGGCAAAGGGGCCGCGGTCAAAATCGTTAGTGGTGACTGCTACGTTAAAACGATTTTGGGCACCGCAACTCGGTAGGTCGTGTGTGTGGGCTCCCGCCTCCGCAACCAAAAATCCTCATTCGTAAGAATGGGGATTTTACTTTTTCACTCTTCACTTTTCACTCTTCACTTTTCACTACGCTTTTATAGAGAATTTTTTATTGTTTTTATTATTATGTGGTGGAGTTAAATCTATAACACCACATTGAAAACAAAAGCTTTTTGTGGTATTATAATTTTAAGGCGGTGGGTAAAATGTTTAAAAAATATGAGACCGAAGTAAAAGAAAAATGGGGAGAAACCCTAGCTTATACCGAATATACACAAAAAACCAAGGACTATAAAGATGAAAAGTGGCAAGAAACCGCTTGTGGCTTGGATGAAATTTTTATGGGTTTAGCTAACTTGATGAAAAATGGGAAAGCCTATAATTCTGCCGAAGCGTTAGAACAAATAAGGGCATTAAAGGCGCATATAACCCACAACTATTACACCTGCACAAATGAAATTTTATTAGGTCTTGGAGAAATGTATGTAAATGACAGCCGCTTTAAAGAGCATATTGATCAATGTGGCGGCGGCACAGCCGAATTTACACAAAAGGCAATCAATGTGTTTTTAGAAAATGAGGGTAAAAATGAATAGCAAATGGAATTTATTTTTTGCAATATTTGAGCTTATAATTGGCGTTTTAGGGGCGCTATCCTTTGTGGTGGTTTTAATTAGCTCAGCCGATTATTTAAAATGGATACCCGCCTGTTTATTATCAATCGCCCTTATTATAATGGGTGTAATAGCCATTAAGAAGTATAAAAAATAAAAGACCGAGAAATTCTCGGTCTTTTTTATTCGGTAATTAGCAGCGCTATACTCATATCATCGCTTGTGTATTTTGCAAGTTCGGTTTGTAAGGCATTTTGAATATTGCTCTCGCATTCAGCCTTTGTTTTTTCTTTTGCCCACTGATAAAAAATATTGCAAGCGTTATAGCCAACTCCGTTTTTAGGGTCATACAAAAAGTCAGATGCCCCGTCACTTGAAAGAATAAAGGCGGTTTTTTCCTTTATTGCACCACTTTGCATTCTGAAATGCTCATCGGCGCGCTCGCTTGGTAAAAAGTAGGTAATATTTACAATGTGGCCATTTTCAGGGGCAGAAAGCACATTAAAGCCTTCTTCATTTCCTTTTAAAATTACGCCGTCACCAATATGACCCACAATATATTTATTTTTATTTGCCGCTACAAATATTAAGGTTGTGCCGGCATTTTTTTCGTTTAAGTCCAACAATTCAAGCTGATTGTTAATGCTATCCACAAAGACTGTGGGATTAAAGCTTTGAAAGTTGCTCTTAATAAAATCTATGGTGGCGTTGGCTACCGTTTCGGCCGCTTTTGTGCCGTGTTTTTTAGAGCCGGCGCCATCGCAAAGAGCAATAACTGACAGTTCATCATTTGAAAAGGACTTAACAATATCCTGGCACTCCTTGTTTTCAGCCTTGTGATGTGCGCCGGTTATATAGGTATAAACGGTTTTCACTTTTTTACCCCTTTTTAATTGAATTTAGTCCCACTGCTGTGTCCTTTAAACTTTTGCCTGCACTTGCGCTTGAAGTGGAAAGCAGCTCCAAGCCGCTCTTTAAGCAGTTGAATATTTTAACAAAATCGGTTTCATCGGTGTAAACAAAGCCATCAACGGTAAGATCCTTTAAAACGGAATCGGGGTTATCGGTTGTTTGAAAGGGAAGGACGGAAAGTTTATTAGAGGTAAGCTGAGCTGCCACCCCTTTAATATCGGTTACCGAATGGCCGCTACTCATAATTAAAAGCTGTGGCAAATAATGAGAGATACTTTCAGAGCGATACAGCTTAATTCTTGCGTTTATAAGCTCCTTGAATTTTTGCAAGGCCAAATACAAATCGGGCTCTTCATCTTCTTTCCTTTCGGGAATTTTAAATTCGGCGCCCCCTACAGCAGTGAAATCAGTTATAACGGTAGGCTTTGAACCGTAGCTGATAATAGCAAGCTGAACCTTGGCCTTTAATTCGGAATTTTCAGCTATATATTCAGTAACCATAGATAAAAAGCTGTTGAACTCATTTATTTTTTCGGAGAAGATATATTTTGAATTCTCAATGCAAATGCATATAGGTATTCTGGGGGCTTTATTTGTGCTGAAATCATTATCTATGCGAAATAATACTGCCATTAAATATAGTCCTCCTCTTTATCAACGGTTAAAAGGTTTTTAAGTATTGCCTCATAACTTGTCTTTAAGCTTTCAATTTTTTCAAAGCCTTCTTTTGGAAAGCGTGGGCTTTCATCACAATCGGGACAAAGAGCATCGGATGAATCAACCCCTTCCGAGTCCCAAGGATTGGCTGTAAAGCTCTTTTTGCACTTCTTGCAAATCAGTCTGTAAATATTTTCACGGTTTATTTTGCGGCTTTTTATACAGCGTTGGCAAAGCATATCGCTGCTTTGTCCGTTAATCGCCTTGAATTCAGCGCCGCAGTTTTCACAAATAACAGCCGTATATTTTGATTTTTGAAAATCCTTTTCATCAATAAAATCGACAAGCAAAAGATCGTCCGATACAATGCCCTTTTGCATAAAGGAATGAAGCTCTCTTAAAGCTGTTTTTAGCTGCTCGTGAGTAGCATACGCGCCTTTTGTAAAGGCCGTTATAAATATTTCTCGTAAAGCGGGGGTAAGGTTTTTCCATACATAATAATCGTCGCCAAAAGCGCTTTCTTTTTCAAAACGGAAGCGATAATTTTTAATTGCAGACTTTACATCTATTGTATCAACGGGAAAGGGCAGAGCGTTTAAAAAGATAATTCTGTAAATAAGTGTAATTATAGCAAAAAGCTCATCGTCAATAGTTCTTGCAATTTCACTTAAAGCGCCACCCATTTTATGAATTCTCGGCGATACATATTCGGGCATACCAACGGGACAATAAAAATCTTCAAACTGATAGCTGTCCACATCAATAAAGGTAACCTTATGATACTTGTCCACAAGAATGTTTTTGGGATTTACATCTCCCATAAGAATGTTGCATTTGTGCAGCTGCTCAAACAACTCAACAATATTTATGCAAACATGCACCAAATCCTGTCTGTTCCACTCCTTGCCGTGATAGGTGGGGTTGTTTATTATATGTTCCAAAGTTACAATGTCTTTGTTTTCGGCGTTGGCGTTTTCCATAGAATAGCCAACAGGTATTCTATCATCGCTCGGCTCTAAAATAAGGGCCTCCGGCCAACAAATATTTTGGCTTAGCATTGGTCTTTTTTCAACCATAGCTTTTAGCTTATTTACGGCGCTTTGAGTTAAGCGGTGAGGCTTATAAATTTTATAAACCTTGCCGCCCGTACCACGATAAATCTTACCCTCGCCGCCGTCAGCAATAATCTCATAAAGCTTGTACTGAACAGGCTTGCCACCCGGCTCATTATAATAAATATAATCGCCATATTCGGGTATGGGAATATTTATTTGTAAATTCTTTTCGTCCATAAAAGCACCTATTAAAAATTATTCGTAAAAGGGAACAACGCTTGAGGTGTTATACACCTTAACGGCAACTGCCGAAAAGCTTTTCATATCCTTATTAGCGTTTAGCGACCATACCTTTTTTGCAATCTCCAAATCATCGGTAATAACACAAATATTACCATCAATTTGTTCTAACATATCCATAAATTGCTCTTTGGGGGTTATTTCCGACATACTGATATAGTCATCGCTTTCATTCGTATCATCAGGCTTTATAACCTTTAAAATACCTAAGCTGTTAAGTGGCTTAAAAAGCTCTTTTATAAGTCTTTTGGCTTCGTTTTTAATATCTTCATTTTTAGATGTGGCATAGGCTTCTAAATAAGACACGGTGCCAATATCGGTATAAAGGGTTTTGCCTTTAAGAGTGTGCTGAATTCTTAGTTCGTCGTTACAAAAACGGCGGAATTTGTCACTCTTCATATTAGGATAAACCATAAAAATAGTGTACTTAAATAAATTGGTGGCCTTATATCTTTGAGAAGAATCCTTTAAAATCTCACAGCCCTCAATATCCTCTACCGTCTTTAAAACCTGACGCAAATATTTTTCGGCATCCTTTAAGGCTTGTCGGCAGTTTTGCATCACATTATCATTTAGGCTTTCTAAGGTGTCAGCTGCGCTATGAAGGTCCGCAATTAAAGAATTGGCCTTAGCTTTCACAACATTTACCGAGCATTCAAGCTTTGCCTCTTCGGTTAAATGTCCCTCAAACTCATTTCTAAGCTCGAGCATATTGTCAAGTGGCTTCCATAAAATCTTTTGTTTATCAAAATCGTAATTTATGCGACCGCGAATAAGCTTAATGTAGCCGGCTGTATCAATCTTATTTAAGTTTGGCTCTACAAACTCTGTTTTTGTATATAGTAGCTCTTTTTTTACATTGTTATAGGTCAAATATTTAAGGTCTTTATCAGAAATCCTCTCGATGGATTTTGGTGGATTTTTAAGGTTAGAAATCAGCTTGTAAAAGGTAAAAATATTGGTCGAAAGGTAGCTGCTGTCAGGATGCTTTTTATACTCCTCAAAATCCTCTATAAATATTCTTTCATAGGCCCATTTTGAAAAGTCCTTAAAAACGAGCGCTTTTATAATACGACATAAAAAGGGATTCATACCCGCAACTATAACATCGCGAATAACGGCAGCGTTATTTTCAGCTTTTATAATTTGCATATAAAGTGAATTATTTTGCATAGCCTTTAATTTTCCCCACATTCAATAATTTTTGTAAAATATTTTGTGTTTTCGGCTGCCATATTAGATAGGGTATAGCCTGCCTTTTTGCAGCCTGCCGCCGCTGAAATTACATAAAGCTTTACAGAAAGAGGTCTGTCACCCTCATTTTCAGCCTTAACAGCTAAATCATAAATTGCCTCGGCATTTAATTTCGGGTGGGCTTTAATAATAATTTCAATTTCCTCAAAGCTATTGGGGCAGCTTTGAGCCTTGTTTAACACAGCACTAGGCTCAAGAATGTTATATATTTCATCTATTTTGCTTTTAGCCTTTTTGCTTGCCTTTTCATCATTTAAGCTTAATATCTTTTCGTAGCGTTTTTTAGCCTCATTCATACGGTTAAGCTTTATTAAAACATCCCCTGCAAGCGCTAAAATTTCCGCATTATCTGAAAATATATCGGCAATAGCTAAAGCGGCATTCAAATCAACGGCAGTACCAATGCCCTCAGTATAGCAGCGTATCAGCCTTGCAGCGGAATAACGGCTTTTTGAATCGTTATAATCCAACATAAAATATTTAAAGGCCTTTTCGTAATCGGCGCCTTCAATATGGTCGCCAAAGTGGCATAGACCAATAAAATACCAGCTGCTTTTTTCTCCCGCCTCTTCGCCCTCGCAAAACAGGCTATATGCCTTTAAGTAATTGGGCTCGCCAATATAATTAAAATAATACATACGCCCAAGCTCGGTATAAACCTTGCTGAAAGGCTTGGGGCATTTGTAGGCCTTGGTGTAATATTTGGTGGCCGTTTTATAGTCCTTTTGCTTTTCAAATCTGCGACCAATATGGTAATAGCTCTTAGAATAAATTTCGCCCAAGGTATCATCGGCCTCGGCGATAGATAAAAGCTTTTCGCATGCCGCGTCTTTATCAGCCTCATTTTTAGACTTTAAAAGTTCTAAGGCTTTTTCAAACTCTTGTTTTAGCGTGTCCATATTGGCCTCCTTTTTCAAATTATATATTATAATAATATCATATAATAAATTAAAGTGCAAACTATATTGACATTTTTTGATCTAACATCTAAAATAATATTAGTACATATTGAGGAGAAAGTATTATGACCGACACAGCAAGTAACAAATATAAGCGTGTTTGCACTATTGCTACGGAATGCTTGCATACCGTGTTTGAAAAGGCGCTGAGCGAAAAGCACGGGGAAAATTGGTTTAAAAATTTGGCTGAGGAATGTAAGATTTCCTCTACTAAAAAGAATATATATTCACTTTTGCTTGAGGACCTTTTGCAGGTTTTGGCGGAAAATAGTTTTTCGGCGGCCGCTATTATAAAGACCTCCGATAGACCGGATGAGCTGAAAAAGGCGGCGAAGGATGCTTTTAATGCGGTTAAAGCATTAAGAATTAAGCCTGATACTAATTTGGAGTCGGCTGAATATATTACTGCCGCAAAACA
>JAZNNZ010000133.1:0-15263 GCA_045580525.1 Acutalibacteraceae bacterium | reverse complement strand
AATTTGTTACCACATATAACCCCAATATTTTGTTTTTGTTTGCAAGAGCCAACAAAATTCAAAATTTGTTTATTAAAACAATTTTAAAATATGCGCCAAACTGTAAGGTGGCAATATTTATTGCTGATGATATTTATGCTGCAAATAATGATAAAAAGCATAAAAACATACTTAAAGAGCAGTTTAAATTGGCTTCAAAGGTGTATGCAATTACCCCATCGTTAAAAGAAGAATACCAAGATATTTTTGGGTGTAATATTGATGTTTTAACCAAAGGGTGCGACTTTTCTTTACCGGTAATAAAAAAAGAAAATGAAGTAAAAACGCTTGTTTATGCCGGTAATTTGCTTTATGGCAGAGATAAAACCTTAATAAGTCTTGCCAACGCAATAAATAACCATAACCAAGAAAGTGAAAATAAGCTTTATTTAAAGGTTTATTCTCCTACTTTCGTAGATGACACGGTTAAAAATGCTTTAAACATTTTGGGTGCTTCAGAATTTTGCGGTGCTAAAACCTTTTCAGAAATTGTTGAAATTTTAAATAAGGCAGATGTTGTTTTACAGGTTGAATCTTTTGATGAAAAGCAAATAAAAATTGTTAAACATTCTTTTTCAACCAAAATTACAGACTGTCTGCAAAGCGGCAGCGTACTTTTTGCAATAGGACCAAAAGAGGTTGCTTCTATGAAAGCCGCAACAGAAATAGAAGGCTCGTTTACCGCCTTTTGTGATGACGACATTGGGGTGGCTATAAAAGAAATTTCTGATGCCGACTTGTATGAAAATGCCCTTAAAACACGTGAATACGCAAAAGAGCATTTTGGAATAGAAAAAATACAAGAAAAATTAATTAAAGATTTTAACGAAATAATTAAATAAAAGAAGGAGGGTTAATATGAAGGTTTTGCAAATAAATGCAGTGTATGGCTTTAAAAGCACCGGCCTTATTGTAAAAGATATTGAAACGCTTTTACAAAATAATGGCGATGAATGTTTTATTGCCTACCAAACCGCTGTTAACCCACCAAAAAATTCTTATAAAATAGGAAATAAGTTAGATTATAAGCTACATGCATTACTAGCCCGTTTGTTTGGTAAACAAGCATATTTTAGCAAAGCGGCAACCAAAGGACTATTAAAATATATAGATAAAATTAGTCCTGACGTCGTTCATTTACATAATCTGCACAGTAACTATTTAAACCTTAATATGCTGTGTGACTATTTAGCTAAAAATAATATAAAAACGGTTTATACACTTCACGACTGCTGGGCATTTACCGGAAAATGCACACACTTTGCGGCGGTAAAATGCGATAAATGGCAGACAACCTGCGGGGATTGTCCACTAAATAAAGCTGAACAACCGAGTCTACTGTTTGATGCAACAAGCAAGGTGCTTAAAGATAAAACAGAGCATCTTAACAAAATCAAAGATTTAAAGGTTGTTTGTTGTAGCGAGTGGATTAAAGGGAAAGTAGAAAAATCGTTACTTAAACCAAGCGAAATTACCGTTATTTATAACGGAGTAGATACCGAAATTTTTAAACCCCACCATTCTGATTTTAAAGAGCAAAACGGTATAACCGAAGCTTTTGTTATTATGGGCATGGCGGACAAGTGGTGCAAAACTCAAAACCAAGCCGCTGTAAAAGCCATAATAGAAAACAATAAAAATAGCAAAATAATAATTGTGGGTTGCAAAGAAGCGCAAAAAGAATTATTTAAAGAATATAAAAACGTTTTAGCCTTAGGCTATGTTAAAGACAGAGTGAAGCTTTCAGACATATACACAAGCAGCAATCTGTTTATAAACCTTACCCACGCCGACACGCTTCCAACAGTTAATATGGAAAGCATTTGTTCGGGTACACCCGTACTTACTTATGACAGTTGCGGCTCACCTGAACTTATAGATGAAAACAGCGGTTTTGTGGTTAATGAAAACGATATAACCGCGCTGCTAGAAAAAATAGAACAAACCAAGAAAAATCCACCGCAGATTGATATTAAAGCGGCGCACAAAAGGTTTGATAAAAACACCTGTTATAAGGGTTATTTAAAAGTTTACAAAAAAAGTAAAGAGAGTTAAAATATGCTTTATTATTTAGGAATTGCAGCTTTTGAGCTTTTAATTTATTTGTTATATAATCAGGTTCAAAATAAGGGACAGAAAAAATGGTTGTTTATTTTGGGCTGCATAGGATTATGGCTGTTTGTAGGTTTGCGCTCTAACTATACAGGCGCAGATACTATAGGCTACGTAAGAAGCTTTCAAAATATAGTTAATATAAGATGGAGCGGCATTGCAACTGCATATGCCAAAGACCACGGGTACTATTATTTTGTAAAGCTTATAAGAAGCTTTACAAGTTCTACCACGGTATTTAAGCTTGTAACTGCATTTGCATCTCTTATTGGTGTATTCGATTTGTGTTACCGTAATACAAAACGCCCTGTTTTAGCGCTTTATTTTTACATTACAATAGGTAACCTGTTATTTATTTTGACAGGTTTGCGTCAGGCAATAGCAATGAGTATTTGTATGCTGTCTATTCGCTTTATTCAAAAGCGTAAATTAATACCATTTGTTTTATTGGTTTTAATTGCCGCGCAGTTCCACCATTCAGCATATATCTTTTTGGTAATGTATATTTTAGGCACCAGAATGGTCGATGCTCAAAATATGCTTTTAACCATTGCAGTAACTGCTATTGGATATTTTAGTTATGAACATTTACTTGGCTTTGCAAACGAAGTGTTAGATTACAATTACACCGTTGAAAGAACCGATAACGGTGGAATTTATTTTGTTATATTACTTATCATTATAGTTGTAGCCTTAATTACAAAGCAGGGCTGGATGAAAGACATAAAAGAACGGGTTATTATGAATACCGGCATTATGGCTGTTGTTATCTGGGTTTTCCGTCTTGTTGGCAGAACTGCAGAAAGACCAAGTATGTACTGGTTAAATGCTGTTCCGGTGGTTTTTTCGGAATCTATCGATTCAATAGAAAGTCGTCAAGACCGTCTGCTTGTTGAACTTGGAGCCATTGCCCTTACCTTCCTTTTCTTTGCATACAGAGTTAAGGGGTTATACTACGGTTTTGGTTTTTAGGTGAATATTATGAAAATAGTATTTGTTTCAAACTTTTTAAATCACCATCAAATTCCTTTTTGTGAAGAGATAAAAACACTATGCGATGAGTTTTATTTTGTTGCCACTAAAAACGGTGGGGTTGGCGGTTATCAGGTATCACAGCAACGCGAATATGTTATAGATTACGCCACCAATAAAGAACAAGCCAAGCAAGAAATATTATCGGCAGATGCGGTAATTTTTGGCGCTTGTTCTGATGATCTGGTTTTAAAAAGAATGCAGGAAAACAAGCTATCGTTTGTTTATTCCGAAAGAATATTTAAAAAAGGCATTTGGCGCAGATTTATTCCTAAAAACAAAAACCACGTATTAAATAGATATATAAATCATAAAGATAAAAATCTTTACGTTTTGGCGGCATCTTGCTTTTTACCGTATGATTTATCTCTTTTTAAATTTAATCAAGATAAAATATTTAAATGGGGATATTTTCCGGACTGTGCGGCAGGGGAAGCAGAAAAAACTGAAAATAGTATTTTATATGCCGGCAGACTAATAAAATTAAAACATATTGAAACGGTTATAAAAACCGCAAAAGAGCTTAAAAAAGACGGTTACAGCTTTAAAGTTAGCATTGTTGGTGAAGGACCCCAGGAAGACGCTTTAAAAACAATGGCAGAAAAATATAATCTGCAAGACAATGTTGAATTTTTAGGTTCTAAAGACCATAAAGAGCTTATGCAAATTATGGCGCAACACAGTATTCTTATGTTTACCAGCGATTTTAACGAAGGCTGGGGCGCTGTTATGAACGAAGCTATGGCTAACGGTTGTACTACGATTGTTAGTAGTGCGGTAGGGTCTAGCGGCTTTTTAATTGAGCACAACCAAAACGGTAAAGTTTATAAATACGGAAATTATAAAAATGCTTATAAGGCGGTTAAAGAACTGTTGGATGATCCCGCCCTTACCAAAAAAATGGGCAAAAATGCAAAAAACTATATAGAAACTTCTTATAATTATAAAGTGGCCGCAGAAAGATTTATCTCAGCTGTTAAGGAGTTTTATGGTAGCGGCGCTATTACACCGCAAAAAAGCGGTGTTTTAAGTAAAGTTAAAATACTAAAAAACAATTGGTTTAAATAAAGGAGGGTTTATGGGTGAAAGCAGCACTTGTTTCAATTATTGTGCCAATATATAATGCTGAAAAATATCTTTCGGCAACAATTGAAAGCGCGTTAAATCAAACCTATAAAAATATTGAGCTTGTGCTTATTAACGACGGTTCACCCGATAATTCCCTTTCTATTGCAGAAGAATATGCAAAAAGCCATAAAAATATATTACTGCGGTCTACCGAAAACAAAGGTGTTTGCGCCGCTAGAAATTTAGGACTTATGCTTTCAAGCGGACAGTACGTTATGTTTTTAGATTCGGATGATAGGTTAACCGAAAATGCAGTAGAACTTTTAATTAATGATATAGAAAATAATGATGCAGACATTGCGGTAGGTCAGTTTGCAGAAAATTATTTCAAAACCGAAGAAAAAACAGAAATTTGGCAGGGACTTGAAGGCATTGAAAAATGTGTTTTAGATGATAAAAACACTTATTCTTCCTGCGCAAAGCTTTATAAAAAAGAGTTTATTAGTGATATTAAATTTATAGAAGGACGCAAAATTCACGAAGATGCGTTTTTTGTGTTTGAGTGCTTGGCAAAGCAACCCAAAGTTACAATAAACAGTGAAATAATTTACACCTATACCCGCAATGAAAACAGCGCCTCACACGCCGCTTTTTCAGAAAAATATTACGATATTTTGTTTTTTGCGGCGCGAAAACTTGAAATTATAAATGAAATTGCACCGCAATTTAACCTAAGGGCTAAAAACTTATGGATTAAAGCTAATATTGCAATGCTTCATCAGTTTTTGAATACAACAGATAAAAAGTACAAAGCCGATGAAAAAAACTGTATTAAAGAAGTAAAGAAAAATAAAAAATATTTTGTACCTGCGGTTGCGGGAGATAAAAGATTTTTTAATATTGTTATAAATAATTTATATTATCCGTTTAAATTTGTTTACAAATTAAAATATAAAAAATAGGTGAAGTATGAAAAAAGTTCTAATTGTTGCAGATAGTCTTTCAATGGGGGGTCTTGAAAAGACCCTTATTGACCTATGCAATAATTTAGATTACCAGAAATATAATGTTGATTTGTATCTGTTTAACGATGGTCGAGAGCTACTGCCAAAGCTAAACGAAAATGTTAATTTGTTACCCGATTCGCCATATTATAGCGTAGTTTATAATAAAAGCCTTATGGCATCGGTTAAAGCATTATTAAAGCAAAAGCAATTTGGTCTTGCCTTTTATAGAATTATCAGATTTTTTAAAGCGCGTTTAAAACTACAGGGCTTATCTGATTTTGACTGGCATTATCAAAAAAAGACTATGTTAAAATTAGAAAAGGAGTATGACGCGGCCATTGGTTTTGCTGAAGGCAGTGCCTGTTATTTTGTTGCAGAGTGTGTAAAAGCAAAGGTAAAAAGCCTGTGGATTCATACCGATATAAATGAAATTATTACCAACAAAGCATTAGATAATATGGCTTTTTCTGTAGCTCAGAGCATATGCACCGTTTCAAACAATTCGGCAAACTCTTTAAAAGAAAATTACCCTCAATTTGCTGATAAAATAAAGGTTTTTAATTTGCCATCGCTTTTCGATTTTTGCAATATACAAAATCTTGCCGCGCAAGAAAACGAGATGGATAAATCTACCGTTAACATTCTATCGGTAGGGCGGCTTGTGGAACTAAAAGGTTTTCATTTATGTATTAAGCCTTGCAAAAGGTTAATAGATGAAGGCTATAAAATAAAGTGGTATATTGCGGGTGAAGGACCGCAAAGAGCAGAACTAGAAGAACAGATTAAGCAAAATAATTTAGAAGACTATTTTATTTTGCTTGGCAATAAAACTAATCCGTATACATATATAAATAGCGCTGATATTTGCGTACAGCCTTCTTCTTATGAGGGTTTAAGCTTGGTTATATATGAAGAAAAGCTACTTAAAAAGCCGGTGATTTGCACCGATATTTTAGGCAATAAAGAAATGATTAAAGACCACCAAAACGGTCTTATTATTAAAAGAAACATCGAAAGTATTTATAAGGCCACAAAAGAACTTTTAGATAATAAAAAGTTGCGTCTTTCATTAGGACAAGCACCTGCTATAAACTATAAAGAAAAGTCAGAAACCATAAAAGAAATAGAAAATACGTTAAGCTAGAGGGAAAAATGAAGATATTATATTTGTCTGCATTGCCGAGCTGTGAGTTTGATGCGCTTTATAAAAATGGGCATACATTAAACCAGGCGGCACAAAAATTTAATAGGCTTTATATAGAAGGCTTTTGTTTAAACGATTGTGACTGTGACGTTATATTTTTTAACAATAATGTTAATAGCGGTAGCTATAAAGAAATACACAATAACCGCACGGTTACATATATAACTCAAAATATTAATGGAAACAAAATAAGCAAAATATTTGCAAGAAAAAGCTTTATTAAAGGCATTGTTAAAGACTTTAAAAATAGTGAGCCAAACGGTATAGTAGTTACCGATGCTCTTTCTCCGCTATCAGACTATTTATTAAAACTTGCTTACAAATTAAAGCTTAATACTGTTAGCATTGTTACCGATTTACCCGAAGATCTGGGAAAACAAAAATCTTTAAAAGCAAAGGTAATGGCCAAATTGGCGGCCAACCGTTTTTACGGTCAGTTTAAATATGTTAAACGCCTAGTGGTGTTGGCAAAGGGTATGTTAGATAAAATACCCCACAAGAATGCAACCATATTAAACGGTATTTGTGACTATGCTTTAAAAGCACAGACCGAAAAGCCACAAAAGTTAGATAAAAAGGTTATTGTTTATACCGGTGAAATCAGAAAAATGTACGGTATACACAATTTGGTAGAAGCCTTTATTTCTTTACACCGTGATGATGCTGAACTTTGGTTATATGGCGGCGGTATGCAGTTTTACCCGGAACTACAGGAAATGATTAATAAAAACCCATCGGTTAAATATATGGGCATAAAACCTAATAACGAAGTAGTGGCGATACAAAAAAGCGCAACCTTACTGGTTAATCCAAGACTAACAAAGGGCTACGGAGATTATATTAAATATTCCTTCCCGTCAAAAAATATTGAATATTTAGTTTCTGCAACGCCACTTATTACAACCAAGCTTCCGGCAATTACAGAAGAATATAATGAGCATTTGTTCTTCTTTGAAGATGAATCGGTTAGCGGTATGGCAAAGGTTTTAAATGACTGCTTAAATATGTCTAAAGAAGAATTGGAAGACAAAGGACGAAAGGCAAAAGAATTTATCTTAAATAAATTAAACAATAAACTTATAGCAAAAAGCATTATAGATTTTTTTAAATAAACTAATTTAAAGGATAAAAATATGACTGAAAATCAAATTAAAAGCAAAGCAATATCGGGTGTATTTTGGAAGATTGCCGAAAGAATAGGAGCTCAGCTTGTTTCAACCGTAGTTTCTATTGTTTTAGCGCGTATTTTAATGCCCGAAGATTATAGCGTAGTAAGTATTGTTGCAATCTTTTTTGGATTTTGCAACATATTTATAAACAGCGGTTTAAGTAGCGGTTTGGTTTTACAAGAAAAGGCCGACGAGCTTGATTATTCATCGGTTTTATATGCAAATCTTTTTATAGCAGCGGTGCTTTACGGTACGGTGTTTTTTGCCGCACCATATATTGCAAACCTTTATTCAAAACCGATACTTGTTCCGGTAATTCGGGTTATGGGGCTTAACTTTTTTATATATATGATTAAGTCGGTAACCTCCGCTAAAATTTCCAGAAGCTTGGCATTTAAAAAATACTTTTTAGCCACCATTGGAGGCACGGTAGCATCAGCTATCGTTGGCATAACAATGGCGCTAAACGGTATGGGCGCTTGGGCGCTTGTGGCACAGCAGTCTACCAACGCATTAATTGGTACTTTAACCTTACTGTATACTACAAAAATTAAATTTGTATTTAAGTTTTCTATTACAAGATTAAAGCCAATAATTAAATTCAGTTGGAAGCTTTTGGCCACCAATTTTGTTGGTACAATTTATCAGGAATTAAAGCCTTTAATTATAGGAATTAAGTTTTCTCCAACAAGTCTTGCGTTTTATAATAAGGGTGAAAACTTTCCGTTAACCATTAGTTCTACAATAGAGAATACTCTTTCTGCAGTGGTTTTCCCTGCAATTACCAGAGTACATAACGATATGGACGCAGTACTGCGCTTTACCAGAAGATTTTTTAAGGTTTCTTCATATTTGATTTTCCCTGTTATGATGGGGCTTATGGGGGTTGCAACCAACTTTATAAGGGTAGTTTTAACCGATAAATGGTTGCCAATATTACCCTTTTTTGAAATCTTCTGCGTGTATTATTTATTTAACTTTATTATGAACGCAAGTATTCAAATTTATAAAGCGGTTGGCAGAAGTGACGTGCTTTTAAAGCTTGAAATATTTAAAAAAGGCTTTTCAATTTTAGTATTATTACTGTTTGTTTTATTCTCTAACGACGTAATTGTGTTTGCCTTTTCAGTTTTAGTTTCAGCGGCCTTTATACTTTTGCTTGATGCAATATTCTTAAAAAAACTTGTAGGCTATAAGTTCAGATTACAACTAAAAGATCTTTTGCCAAACCTTATAATATCTTTAATAATGTTTGTTATAGTAAGATGCGTTGAATTATTAAATCTTAATATTTATTTAGGACTTGTGTTGCAGGTTATTGTTGGTATGATTATTTACGTTGTGCTTAGCCTAATAACCAAAAACGAAAACTTTTATTACGTGTTAAACGTTTTAAAATCGTTCATAAATAATAAACTAAAAAAACAAACCGAAGAACCAAAAACGGAGTAATTTAATGAAAAAAGTTGGTATTGTTACCGTACACAGAAACGTTAATTACGGTGCTAATTTACAGGCCTTTGCAAGTAATAAGTTTTTACTTAACCATGGGTTTAATACCGAAATTATTGATTATCTGCCAAAAGAGCTGGATAAAGATAATTATCTGTTTAGTTGGCTCAAACTTACCTGGGATAATGATAAAAACAGTTCTTTAACCCACAAAATTAAGTTGTTGGTTTCTTTAATGCTATCGGCTCCAAGTAAGCAAAAAAGGCTTAAGGTTTTTAATGATTTCAGAAAAAAACACTTGTATTTAAGCAAAAAGTTCAAATGTGTTGATGATATAGCTTTTGGCGGCTTTACAGATATTGTTTGCGGTTCCGACCAAATTTGGAACCCCGATATTATGTGCGGCATAAAACCATTGTATTTTGGCGATGTTTTAGGTATAAAAAATAAAATTGCCTATGCTCCAAGTATGGGCAGAGAAGGCTATAATAAAGACGATGAGAAAATAGCCGCCGATCTAATTAAAAATATAGACTACCTTTCTGTGCGCGAAGAAAAGTCGGTTTCTTATATAGAAAGCATTTCGGGCAAAAAGGCCACCCATGTGTGTGACCCCGTATTTTTGCTTGAAAAAGAAGAATATCAAAAAATTGCAAAGCCCATAAAATGCAAAAAACCCTACATATTGGTTTATAGCGTTATCGGTAACGAAACCATGCTTGATGCTGCAATAGATTTTGCAAATAAAAAAGGCTTAACCGTGGTTGAAATTTGCCAAAACAAAAAACGCGCATACAAGCATATGCAGTTAACCTGCGCTTCTCCAAGTGAGTTTTTGGGTGCTATAAAAAACGCCGATTACGTAGTTACAAACTCCTTTCACGGTACTGCTTTTTCACTTATATTCAATAAAGAGCTTTACGTGTTTGACAATAAAGCAAGGGGTAGCCGCATAACCGGGCTTATAAATATGGCGGGACTAGATAACCGCATTATAGAAAAAGAAATTATAGAGCAAGAAAAAATTGATTACAGCATGGTTGAAAACGATTTGCATAATCACGTTGCTTTATCTAAAGAGTTTTTGCTTAATGCTGTTAGCGCAAAAAAAGAACCCACAACTATAAACTGTGTGGGTTGCGGCGGGTGTAAAGCGGTTTGCAAAAAAGATGCCATAAGCCTTATAAAAAATAAGCAAGGCTTTATAAAAAGCTTTATAGATACAAACAAATGCATAGACTGCGGCCTTTGTAAAAAGGTTTGCCCCACGTTAAATACGCCCGATAAAAATATGCCTTTAGAAAACTTTGCTTTTAAGGCGCGGGACAGTATCAGAAAAAGCTCAACTTCCGGTGGGGCGGCAGCGGCGTTAGCAGAAGAAATAATAAATATGGGCGGTGTTGTTTTTGGCGCTCATTTAAATGATGATTTTAGATTATCGCACGTAAAAATTGAAAACAAAAAAGACATTGCGAAAATTACGGGTACAAAATATATTCAAAGCAATATGACCGGTATTTTCGATGAACTTTTAAATGCTTTAAAAAATGAAAAAACCGTTTTATTTACCGGTACGCCCTGTCAAAATGCGGCGGTTTTAAACTTTGCAAAAGTAAATAAATTAAATTTTAATAACCTTTATTTGTGCGATATAATTTGCCACGGAGTACCGTCTCCAAAAGCCTTTAGTGATTATATTTTATGGCTTAAAAGCAAAGAAGATTTTGATAAATATTGTTTCAGAAATAAGGCTGTTTCCTGGCGTGGAGACTCTGCAAGTACAATAAAAAACGGTGCTATAACAAGAAGCAAAAACGCTTCGGGATTTATGAATTTATATTACAGTAATTTGCTTACCGATACCGCTTGTTTTAACTGCAGGTTTACTACTAATGATAGGGTAAGTGATATTACAATTTCAGATTTTTGGGGCATTGAAAATACTGCGCCGGAATTTGAAGACGGTTTAGGCGTTTCGATGGTTTTGGTTAATACTAAAAAAGGCGGGGAGCTTTTTGAAAGGCTTTCGGGTAAGAAAAAGGCGGTTTCAGTAGAAAACGCCAAGCAACCACAGCTTAATGCGCCAAGTGAAAAACCAAAAATTTATGATGAATTTTGGCAAAGTTATAACATTAACAATGCACTTAAAAAATATGGTGCAATAAAAGAAAATTTTAAAACAAAAATTTACAAGCTAATTAAAGGGAACGTGAAAAAATGAAAATTTTAGTTACAGGAGCAAAAGGTTTCGTAGGTAAAAATCTGGTGGCTTCGTTAGAAAACCTTAAAAACGGTAAAGACAGAAGCAGACCAAACCTTAAAATTGATGAAATTTATTCTTATGACATTGATTCTAAAAAAGAAGAATTAGATGCATTTTGTAAGGACGCAGATTTTGTCTTTCATTTAGCGGGTGTAAACCGCCCACAAAATCCCGAAGATTTTATGAAGGGCAATTTTGGCTTTTCAAGTGAGCTTTTAGATACCCTTAAAAAGCACGGTAACCTTTGCCCTGTGATGATTTCTTCTTCAATTCAAGCCACCCTTATTGGACGTTACGCCGAAGGAGATTATGGCAAGAGCAAACGTGAAGGCGAAAATCTGTTGTTTAATTACTCAAAAGAAACGGGCGCTAAGGTGCTGGTTTACCGTTTTACCAATCTTTTTGGTAAGTGGTGCAGACCAAACTATAACAGCGCTGTTGCAACCTTTTGCAACAATATTGCCAACGATTTACCAATTACCCTTAACGATGAAAGCGTAACACTTGAGCTAACCTATATTGATGATCTTGTAAACGAAATGTTAGATGCGCTCGAAGGTAAAGAACACCGTTGTGTATTTTCTGGTGTTGATACCGTTTTAGATGATAAGGGAGAATTTTGTGCAGTACCTGTAACACACAAAGTAACACTTGGAGAAATCGTAGCTTTGCTTAATAGCTTTAAAGCGCAACCCGAAACGCTGGTAGTACCTGAAATTCCAAACGGTTCTTTTGCTAAAAAGCTTTATTCAACCTACCTTTCTTATTTACCAAAAGAAAAGGCAAGTTTTGCTCTTAAAATGAACTGCGATGACCGCGGCTCCTTTACAGAGCTTGTAAAGACCGAAAAATGCGGACAGGTTTCGGTTAATATTTCAAAACCCGGCATTACAAAGGGTGAGCATTGGCATCATACAAAATGGGAGTTCTTTATTGTAGTTTCCGGTAAGGGACTAATCCGTCAAAGAAAAATTGACAGCAATGAAATTTTAGACTTTTACGTTTCAGGAGAAAAAATAGAGGCTGTTCATATGCTTCCGGGGTATACCCACAATATTATAAACTTAAGCGATACAGAAGATCTTGTAACGGTTATGTATGCAAACGAACAGTTAGACAAAGATCACCCCGACACCTTCTTTTGTAAAGTAGAAGAATAACCTTAAAGGAGGAAGCAAAAAAATGAATAATGAACAAGCAGTTTTGCTTTCTCTTATTCAAAGCTTCGTATCAGATAAAGAGCCTACAATAAAAAATAAGTTTGATATAGACGAACTTTTTTTAGAAGCCAAAAGACAAAGTGTGTTTTTACTTGCGGCAGAAACCCTTTTAAAACAGAAAGAGCTTTTGTCAAAAGAAAAGGCGGTTGAATATAAAAAACAGGCCTTTTTAGCCCTTACACATAATAACGAAGTTGAAAATTACCAAAAAAATCTTGTTAAGATTTTAGAAAGCAACAACATAAATTACGTTATTATTAAAGGCACGGTTTCGGCATCTTTTTATAACAAACCGCAGTATCGCGCTTTGGGTGACGTAGATTTTTATGTAGAACCTGAAAGTCTTAAAAAAGCATCTGAAATTTTAGAAGCAGAAGATTACAAAAAATCGTTAGAAGACCATGAAAATCACGTTGTTTTTAAAAAGGGCAGAGCTAATCTTGAAATGCACAATTCGCTGCCCGGTATACCAAGCGGTGAAAAAGGTAAAAAGATTAGTGACTTTTTAAATAATCTGGTGTATAATGTAGAAAGCAAAAAGGTTTTAAATACAACCTATAAGGCTCCAAGCAATATAAATCACGGTTTAATAATACTGCTTCATACAGCCCATCATATGCTTAATGAAGGCTTAGGCTTAAGACATTTATTAGACTGGGGATTTTACCTAAACGCCACCTATAGCACTCAAGAATTTAATGAAACCTTTTTACCATTTTTAAAAGAGATTGGGTTAATGGAGTTTGCAAAAACCTTAACCAGAACAACAGAAATTTATTTTGGGTTTACACCTAAAGATTTTTGCAAAGACGTTGATAAACAACTTTGCGAAGAAATAATTTCAGATATATTAGCGGCGGGTAATTTTGGCAATAAAGACAGCACCTACCGTTATAGCGGCATACTTGTAACCGATAATAAAAACGGTGTGGGAGAAAGCAAACTTAAGACATTGTTTAAGGTGCTTGACGACACGATTTATTCGAAGTATCCCGCGGTTAAAAAATATAAGATATTATATCCGTTTATATTTATATGGCGGTTTATAAAATATTTCTTTTTAATGCTAATTGGTAAACGCAAAACTCCAAATAAGCTTTCCAAAGTAGCAGATAAAAGAAAAGCACTTTACAAAAAATTAAAAATTTTTGAAGAGGAATAATGAGTATGGAAATTAGAACAGATTATAAAGACGTTAGCTTTAAAAACAACGGAAAATTAAAACTTCTTATAATTGTTGGCACACGCCCGGAAATTATAAGACTCGCCGCTGTTATTGATAAGTGCAGAAAATACTTTGACTGCATTTTAGCTCACACCGGTCAAAACTATGATTACACTTTAAACGGTGTTTTCTTTAAAGATTTAAAACTTGCTGATCCTGAAGTTTATATGGATGCAGTAGGTGATGACCTGGGAGCTACAGTTGGCAATATTATTAACTGCTCTTATAAACTAATGGCAGAAATAAAGCCCGATGCATTGCTTATTTTAGGCGATACAAACAGCTGCCTTTCGGCAATTCCCGCAAAGCGTCTGCACATTCCTATTTTCCACATGGAAGCAGGTAACCGTTGTAAAGATGAATGTTTGCCCGAAGAAACCAACCGTAGAATTGTTGATATTATTTCTGATGTAAACCTAGCCTATAGTGAACACGCAAGAAGATATTTAGCAGAATGCGGTCTTCCAAAAGAACGCACCTACGTTACAGGTTCTCCTATGGCAGAAGTTTTACACAAGAATTTAGACGATATAAACAAGAGTGATATTTTAAATAAATTAGGGCTTAAGAAAAAAGGCTATATGCTTTTATCTGCTCACAGAGAAGAAAATATCGACACCGAAAAGAACTTCCTATCTTTATTTACAGCAATTAATAAAATTGCAGAAAAGTATGATATGCCCATTCTTTATTCCTGCCACCCAAGAAGTAAAAAGCGTTTAGAAGCTACAGGCTTTAAATTAGATAGTCGCGTTATTATGCATGAGCCATTAGGTTTCCACGATTATAACAACCTACAAAAGAATGCTTTTGCGGTAATATCTGATAGCGGCACACTGCCCGAAGAAAGCTCATTCTTTACTTCTGTTGGCGAACCCTTCCCCGCAGTTTGTATCAGAACCAGCACAGAACGCCCCGAAGCGCTTGATAAGGCTTGTTTCATTTTGGCGGGTATTGATGAAAAATCATTATTACAAGCGGTTGATACAGCGGTTAGTATGAATAACGATGGTGACCACGGTATTC
This sequence comes from Acutalibacteraceae bacterium, assembly GCA_045580525.1. Taxonomy (GTDB): domain Bacteria; phylum Bacillota; class Clostridia; order Oscillospirales; family Acutalibacteraceae; genus UMGS1279. Next base: position 446 of record JAZNNZ010000133.1, on the reverse strand, counting down.
CCGTACCTGTATACGTTGAAGAAAATGTTTCAACAAAGGTTGTAAAAATTATTCAATCTTATACCGGCGTTGTTGATAAAATGGTTTGGAGAAAATTCTAATTAATAAAAAATTAAAGCACCTACAGGTTTGTAGGTGCTTTTTTGTTAATAGTCATAATAAACAAATTTTTTGTTAAAATTTTTATTAATTATTCTATTGCTTTTTAAAATATCGTGTTACATAATAAATATAAGGTATCCCATAAATTTTATCAAGGAGAGACGATGTGTTTAAATCATTATTAGTGCGCCATAAACCTTTAACAGGCAGAATCGTCCCCTGTGTTTATTACGCGGAGGCAAAATAATGTTTACAAAACAATGGTATTTAAATATATTTAATTATAAATGCGAACCAAACGAGCAAGAAGCATTACAAGAAATTGAAAAAGTCGGAGGCCAAGC
>JAZNNZ010000132.1:0-2650 GCA_045580525.1 Acutalibacteraceae bacterium | reverse complement strand
AAATTGTCTTCCTAAGACCGCTTGGCCTCCGACTTTACCGCACACGTTGAGTACGAGACTGATGCTCGTCACTATGCACACGTTGACTGCCCCGGACACGCTGACTATGTTAAGAACATGATCACCGGTGCTGCTCAGATGGACGGCGCTATCCTAGTTATCGCTTCTACTGATGGCCCTATGGCTCAAACTAAAGAACACTTACTACTTGCTCGTCAGGTTGGTGTTCCTTACATCGTAGTTTTCATGAACAAAACTGACTTAGTAGATGACGAAGAACTATTAGAATTAGTTGAAATGGAAATTCGTGAAACATTAGATACTTACGAATTCCCCGGCGATGATACACCTATCATCAAAGGTTCTGCTTTCAAAGCATTAGACAGCGATTCTAAAGATCCTTCTGATCCTGTATACGCTCCTATCCAAGAGTTAATGGATGCTGTTGACAGCTACATTCCTACTCCTGATAGAAAAGCTGACCTACCTTTCTTAATGCCTGTTGAAGACGTATTCACCATCACTGGTCGTGGTACTGTTGCAACCGGTAGAGTTGAACGTGGTCAATTAAGAGTTTCTGAAGAAGTTGAAATCGTTGGTATTCGTGAAACCAACAAAACTGTTGTTACAGGTATTGAAATGTTCCGTAAATTATTAGACTATGCAGAAGCTGGCGATAACATCGGTGCATTACTACGTGGTATCCAAAGAACAGAAATCGAACGTGGTCAAGTTCTTTGCAAACCCGGTTCAATCAATCCTCATACAAAATTCCGTGGCCAAGTTTACGTTCTAAGCAAGGACGAAGGTGGCCGTCATACACCTTTCTTCAACAACTATCGTCCTCAGTTCTATTTCAGAACTACTGACGTTACCGGCGTTATTTCTCTACCTGCTGGTGTTGAAATGTGTATGCCTGGTGATAACGTTGATATGGACGTTGAATTAATCACTCCTATCGCTATTGAAGAAGGTCTACGTTTTGCTATCCGTGAAGGTGGTAGAACTGTAGGTTCCGGCGTTGTTACCGCTATCAACGAATAATTTATTCGTATAAAAAGCAATTAAAGAGATGCAGTTTTTGCTGCATCTCTTTTTATTTTACAAAAAATATCAAAATACCCCTTTTTGTTCTTGAAAGGAGAAAAATATTATGATAAAATAATTTATAGTTTTTTAACGTAGGGAGGGTAAAAATATGGTTGAAAAAGGTTTTGACAGCGACATTTATATGCGTCGACAGTCGGCAGAAATTTTAAAAAGAATTTCTATGTTTTCGGGTAAGCTTTATTTAGAGTTTGGCGGTAAGCTTTTTGATGATTATCATGCTTCACGCGTACTTCCCGGTTTTGAGCCGGATGCTAAAATTAAGCTTTTACAACATCTTAAAGAAAAGACAGAGGTTGTTTTTTGCATTTCTGCAAGTAGCATTGAAACTACAAAAATTCGCGCTGATCTTGGTATTAGCTATGATATTGACGTGCTTCAAAAAATTGATGACCTAAAGGCAATGGGCATTGCGGTAAACAGTGTTGTTATAACCCAGTATACAGGGCAACCCGCAGCAGACGGTTTTCAAAGAAGACTTGAAGGCCGCGGTATAAAATGCTATATTCACCGTCCAATAGCAGGTTACCCTAACGATGTTGACTATATAGTTAGCGATAACGGTTTTGGCGCAAACCCTTATATTGAAACCACAAAGCCTTTGGTGGTAGTAACTGCCCCGGGCCCCGGTAGCGGCAAGCTTGCAACCTGTCTTTCACAGGTTTATCACGAGCATAAGCGCGGCTTAAATTCGGGTTACGGTAAGTACGAAACCTTCCCAATTTGGAATTTACCCTTAAAGCATCCTGTAAATTTGGCGTATGAAGCCGCCACTGCAGATTTACAAGACGTTAATATGATAGATCCCTACCATTTAGAAGAATATGGTGTTACAACCGTAAACTATAACCGTGATATTGAAGCCTTTCCTATAGTTCATAAAATTTTATCTAAAATTACAGATGATGATAAATTTTATTGCAGTCCTACAGATATGGGTGTTAATATGGCGGGATATGCCATTGTTAACGACGAAGCCTGTAGACGCGCCAGTGCCGATGAAATTATAAGAAGATATTATAAGGCTATGGTAGATTACCGCCAGGGCAAAGAAGCGGCTGAAACGGTCGAAAAGCTGGAAGCCATTATGGGTAGCCTTTCATTAAAACCCACAATGCGTTCTACGGTTTTACCCGCTTTAGAAAAAGAAGAAAAAACGGGTGTTGCGGCGGCCGCTGTTGAATTAAAGGACGGTCGTATTATAACGGGTAAATCTTCAACCCTTATGAGTGCTACAAGCAGCGTAATACTTAATAGCATTAAAGCACTTGCGGGTATAGATGATGAAAAATTACTTATCTCTCCCGAAGTTTTAGAGCCTGTACTTGAAATGAAAACAAAACTGCTTAAAAGTCGCAGTAGTATGTTAAAGCTGGATGACGTTTTAATTGCTTTATACATTTGTTCAACACACGATGAAGTAGCAAAAAAAGCGGTAGATCAGTTGCCAAAGCTACGTGGCTGTGAAATTCATAATTCACGCATTATTTATACGGGGGACGCGGGAACCTTAAGAAAGCTTGGTTTAAATGCCACAAACGAG